>SKOK01000196.1 GCA_007120085.1 Bacteroidales bacterium
ATGCAGGACATGGGCGCCGCAGGGATCACTTGTTCTACATCTGAGATGTCGGCAAAAGGCAAGCACGGGATGATCATACACCTCGACAAGGTGCCCATGAGGCAAAATGACATGCAGCCTTTTGAGATACTGCTGAGTGAATCGCAGGAGCGCATGCTGGTTGTGGTGGAAAAAGGAAAGGAAAAACTTGTTCAGGATGTTTTCGATAAATGGGATTTGAATTGTGTTCAGATCGGTGAAGTGATAGAAGGTGATATCCTTAGATACTATTTCAATGGTGAGCTGGTTGCCGAAGTACCTGCTGATTCGCTGGTGCTGGGCGGCGGTGCTCCCGTATATGACAGGGACTACAGGGAGCCAGCTTATTTTGAAACCAAAGACTCCTTCTCCATTGACCGGGTTCAGCAACCTGCAGATTTGCCTGAAGTTGCCCGTTTCCTGCTTGGCGCGCACAACATCGCATCCAAAAAATGGGTCATTGACCAGTACGACACCATGGTTGGCACCAAGAATATGAGTACCAATTTGCCGGCTGATGCAGGTATCGTGAACTTAAAAGGGACGAACAAGGCTTTGGCGCTTACTGTTGACTGCAATGCACGCTATGTGCATGCTGATCCGGAAACCGGTTGCGCGATTGCTGTTGCAGAAAGTGCACGCAATATTGTATGCAGTGGTGGTGAACCGCTAGCGATTACCAATTGCCTGAACTTTGGAAATCCTTATGATCCGGCTGTGTACTGGCAGTTTGTTGGAGCCATCAAAGGGATGAGCAAGGCTTGCGAGAAATTTGGTACTCCTGTTACTGGTGGCAATGTGAGCTTCTATAACCAGTCAAGTTCCGGTGAAACAACAAGGCCGGTATTCCCAACTCCGGTAATCGGAATGCTGGGATTGGTCCAGGATAAGAAGTACATTACAGGCATCGGATTCAAGAAAGAACAGGACCTGATATACCTAATTGGACAATCAAGAAACGACATCAATAGTTCGGAGTATTTATACAACTATCACGGTGTGAAGCTATCGCCTGCTCCATTTTTTGACCTTGATGAAGAATACGCGTTGCAACATCTGCTTCAGGGATTAATCCGCGCAGGCGTTGTAAACTCGGCACACGACGTTTCTGACGGAGGCTTGTTTGTTACACTTTTTGAGTCAGCCAAAGCCGGCAATATCGGCTTCAGGATATATGCTGATGAAGAAATCCGTAAGGATGCATTCTTGTTCGGGGAGTCACAAAGCAGGGTGGTGGTGTCAGTCAGTCCGGAAAATGAAGGACAACTGGCTGAAATTCTTGCGCAAAGTGATGTGGCCTTCTCTTTGCTGGGAGAAACCGGGGGCCATAAAGCCATTGTTGATGATGAAAACTTTGGTGAGATAGCCGCCCTGAACACAATTTATGAGTCAACAATACCTTCAATGATGCAATAATTAGAATGTAGAAACTGCATTTATAGTGCATGATGATTTTCGGTTGCTTTTTTCTTCAGGCCATGCCTCCACATATTCTGTAAATGAAAATGCTTAATGTTGATGACTGTCAAAGGCTTTAACCACCGGCTGCTCCTTCTGCTTCTTTTTGTCATTGCATTGATGACTGTTATGGGATCATGTGGCAGGCGCTTTGATGATCTTGACCACCTCACCGTGTTTCGCTACAATGAGGACCTGAACATCACTTCACTGGATCCGGTGTATGCCCGCAACCAGGCCAATATCTGGGGCGTTGCCCAGCTTTATAACAGCCTTGTGGAGCTTGATGGTTCGCTGAATATACGTCCAGCTGTGGCCAGAGACTGGTTAATATCCGATGATGGCTTAAAATACACATTCTTTTTAAGAGATGATGTTTACTTTCATGACAATGAATGCTTTGTGGAAGGAAAAGGCAGGAGAGTCGTGGCAGACGATTTTGTGTTTAGTTTAGCACGTTTGATTGAACCACGACTGAGCTCTCCCGGCGCCTGGGTGATGAATGCCCTGGACAGAAGGGAAGATGGCAGCCTGGATGTCTCGGCTGCTGATGATACCACGCTGGTCATCAGGCTTCGTCATGCTTTCCCGCCGATGCTGGGCTTGTTAAGCATGCAGTATTGTGCGGTGGTGCCGCATGAAGCAGTCGAAAAGTATGGACATGATTTCAGAAGAAACCCTGTGGGTACAGGCCCTTTTCGTTTTGCCTACTGGAAAGAAGGGGTGAGGCTTATCTATCGAAAAAATGATAATTATTTCGAGATGGAAGATAGTGAGCGATTGCCTTACCTTGATGCCATCTCCATAAGCTTTATAAGCGACAGGCAAACTGCCTTCCTCGAATTCATCAAAGGGAATCTTGATCTGTTGACCCGTGTTGACGCCAGTTACAAGGATGAGCTGATCACACCTTCCGGACGGCTTCAGGACAAATACAAAGAGAGCATAGAGCTCATCACCATGCCTTTCCTGAATTCAGAGTATCTTGGTTTTTTTCTTGGTGATGCAGCTTTGCCTGGTGACTGGCCGTTGTATGACAAACGGGTGCGGCAAGCCATCAACTATGGTTTTGATCGAGAAAAGATGCTGACTTTTTTGCGCAACAACATTGGAACCCCTGCCCATGCAGGATTTGTGCCGGTAGGGATGCCGGGGTTTACCAAAAACAGCGGTGGTTATCATTATGATCCTGATAAGGCGAGGAGCTTGCTGGCCGAAGCCGGCTATCCCGGCGGCGAGGGCCTGCCTGTAATCACACTGCATACCAACCAGGCTTACCAGGACATCGCCCAGTTTATGCAGTTTGAACTGGCACAGGTAGGAATAAGGCTATCCATTGATGTTTTGCCACCTGCAACGCTCCGTGAAATGATGGCTGGTGGGGATGCTCCCTTCTTTAGGGGGTCGTGGATTGCAGATTATCCCGAAGCTGAGAATTATTTAGCTCTTTTTTATAGCAATAATAAAGCACCGGCAGGACCAAATTATACCCATTTCTCATGCGAAAGATTTGATCTGCTATATGAAAAAGCATTGAATGAAACCAACGACAGCCTGCGCTACGAATTGTACCGGAAAATGGATCAAATTGTTACGGAGCAGGCACCCAAGGTGTTTCTGTTTTATGATCAATCGATGCGTTTTGTGCACAGACATGTTAAGAATATGTCAAACAATCCGCTTAACCATTTGGTGCTTAAAAGGGTGAAGATATCTGAAACCAAACCGGATGTATAGCACTGGAAACTGGTCACAGTATGATCCTTAGTCCGTCGTGCGCAAGTGCAACATTGCTGGGTAAGAGTTTTGTAACCTCTTTGTGCAAACCCATTTGATGGCTGATGTGAGTAAGATAGCCCTGACTGGGAGCCAGGTCACTGATGATCTCAATGGCTTCGTCAAGTGTGAAATGCGAAATATGCTTTTCCTTTCTCAGAGCATTTAATACAATGACTTCGCTGCCCTTCATCTTTTTCAATTCTTCATGCTTGATGGTATTTGCATCGGTGAGGTAAGAAAAGTCATCTATGCGGAAACCATATACGGGCATCTGGTGGTGAAGGGCATCAATGGGTGTGATCATCAGTGAGCCAACCTGGAACGGCCTGCCATCAATGTTTTGCAGGTTGATATCGGGTACGCCCGGGTATTTGTCATCCTCAAAGGCATACGGGAATTCATTCCGGATGGCCTGCAGGGCTGATGGCCTGGCAAAAATATCCATCGGCTTTTTTTGAATCCAGTTAAATGCCCTTACATCATCAATGCCGCCGGTGTGGTCTTTGTGGTTGTGTGTAATGAGAACAGCATCAAGCTTTTTTACTTTTGTGTTTAGCATCTGCTGTCTGAAGTCAGGTCCTGCGTCAATAACAATTGTTGTGTCATTGTTTCGAACCAGGGCAGATGTCCTCAGCCTTTTATCCCGTGGGTCATCGCTCTGGCATACCATGCATTCACAGCCCACTACCGGTACACCCTGCGATGTGCCAGTGCCCAGGATGGTCACTTCAAGCTTGTTGTTCATATGTTTATAATTCAGCAATCGTCAATCGTCAATCGCCAATCGATAGCGTGTTTGCAAATATAACCCATTTTAGGCGCAAACAGAAATCGGCTGTGTCGATAAATTTTTGTAAATTGTGCCACTTTTCAAACAAGTAGATATGATGGAAAAAATATTTCAAGAGATTGAAGCTGAAGACATTCGTGATAATGTGTTTCGCTTGATTGGCAAGGAATGGATGTTGATCACGGCCGGGCAGAAAAATAATTACAATATGATGACTGCTAGTTGGGGTACTGCCGGCGTGCTGTGGAAGAAGCCCGTGATTTTTACTTTTGTCAGGCCCCAGCGTTATACCTTCCAGTTTATGGAGAGTCAACCGCACTTTTCCGTTTCGTTTTTTCATGAAGAACACCGGCAAATGCTGAATCTATGTGGAACCACTTCTGGTCGGGACCTTAACAAGATGGCGATTGAGGGCTTAAACCCCATGGAAACGACCTCTGGTTCGATCGCTTTCCAGGAGGCTAAGTTGGTGCTGGAATGCCGGAAAATTTATTATGACGACATCAATCCTGACTTTTTCCAGGTCTTTGATATTGAGAAAGTTTATCCAGCCAAAGATTATCACCGGTTTTATATTGGTGAAATAATGCGCGTATGGCAAAAGAAAGCGTGAATTTTTTTAAAAAAATAATAAGGTGGGTGCGGCTGTTTTTGATACGCCGTGCAATGACGCAGATTGTCAGGCAAAGGAAGGTGATAAGCTATGCCAGGGCCAGGCAAATCGGACTGCTTTGTGAAGCTGATGGCCGTGATGAGATGGCTTTTTTGAACCGCTTTATTGAAAAACTGGAAGCTGACGGGAAACAAATTACATCCATCGGCTATTTTTCGAAAAAGCATATGACGGATATCAGCACAATGCCGGAGGCTGTCCAATGGTTCAGGAGAAAAGACTTTTCAATGTTTCTGCGGCCAAAAGCAGCTCAACTGCAAAACTTTGCCCGGCAACCTTTTGATATACTCATTGACCTCACGTCTGCAAAGGCTCATCAAATGAAATACATCGCCGCCATATCCACAGCATCATTTAAGGCTGGCTCCCATAATCAGGATTACATGAATATATTCGACCTTGTTTTGCAGGTAAAAGAGAACTGCCCAGTGTCGGAGTTTGCTGAACATGTTATTCATTATTTAAAAATCATCAAAACACCCGGAGAAAAATGACAAAAAAGTTCCAAGGTACAGGCACTGCCATTATAACACCCTTTCACAGAGAAGGAAATATAGACTTCAATTCTTTTGAAGGACTCATTAACTACCAAATTGACAGTGGGGTCAATTATATTGTTTTTTTGGGAACTACAGGAGAAGCTGTTACATTGAGTGACGATGAGAGAAATGCCGTGATGAACTTTGCCGTGGAGATTGTTGACGGCCGTGTGCCTGTTGTTATCGGTATCGGTGGAAACAATACCCGTCAGATCATCGATACAATGCAAAGTATTTCTTTGGACGGCATTGATGCGGTCTTGTCGGTAAGCCCTTATTACAATAAACCGCAGCCCAATGGCCTGTTTTATCATTATAAAGAGATTGCCGCTGTATGTCCTGCTCCAATCATTATATATAATGTCCCCGGTCGCACAGCTTCCAATATTGACTCAGAAACAACATTGCGTATAGCCCATGATATCACCAATGTTATTGCCGTTAAAGAGGCATCCAAAGACCTCGAACAATGTGCGCGCATCATAAAGGACAAGCCTGATGACTTTCTTGTTATTTCAGGAAGCGATGAACTGGCATTGCCTTTTATGGCGTTGGGCGGTGATGGTGTGATCTCAGTCATTGCCAATGCATTCCCAAAAGAATTTTCAGAAATGGTTCGCTTATGCCTGGATAATAGATTTGATAAGGCCAGGGTACTACACCTCTGGCTACTGGATGTGATTCAGGCCATCTATGAAGATGGTAGTCCATCAGGGGTTAAGGCGGTGCTGGCCATGAAGGGCTTATGCAAAAATGCAGTCAGGCTGCCATTGGTGAAAATTAACAAGAGCTTGTCAATGCGGATTTCTAAACTATTGGAGAGCTTAGAATAAACCTGAAAACCAAGTAAATATACTCATTTAATTGTCGAATTTTAATTTTTTTATTTTGAATCGTTCGTATTTATTACTGTTACTAATTGTTGTTCCTTATTTCGGAACAGCCGGACAACCAGATGCCGGCCGATCAGCTGCCCAGTACCTTGAAGAAAAAAATGAAGTGTATTTTTCATTTGAGATGCCTGATGCCTTATCTTTTAAGCAACTTCTAAACATTATCAGCATTGATGACTTCTCTGAGAAATCAGTGCACGCCTATGCAAACGAAGAAGAGTTCAGGCTTTTTCTTGAGTTTAACATTCCCTACGAAGTTTTGCCGCATCCCGGTGATGTTGATTTTGAGCTGAATATGAGGGATTGGGAGCAGCTTAAGACCAGGGATCTTACAGAAAGCTGGGATTTTTACCCAACTTATGAAGCCTATGTGGCGTTGATGTACCAGTTTGAGGAGGATTACCCTGACCTGGTAGAGATCATCAACATTGGTGAGACGGTGATGGGGCGCGACCTGCTGTTTGCGCGCATTTCACCGGATGTGAATACCCCAAAGCCGGTACCGCAGTTTATGTACACCTCTACGATGCACGGCGATGAAACCGCCGGTTTTATTCTGTCGTTACGGCTTATTCATCACCTCATTACAAATTATGGTGTTGATGACGACATCACTGAGCTTATGCATAGTGTTGATATCTGGATTTGCCCCAATGAAAACCCGGACGGCACATACACGAACAACAACTCCACGGTGTCAGGTGCTACCCGTGGCAACGCAAATGGCTATGACCTGAACCGTAATTATCCAAACCCCGTAAACAATCCATGGAGCCCTCAACAGCCTGAAACTACGGCAATGATCAACTTCACCGATACAGTAAATTTCATTATGTCGGCCAATATGCATGGTGGAATAGAGTTGGTTAATTTTCCCTTCGACAGCTGGAAGTCCTGGCAAAATACACATGCCGACCACGACTGGTGGGAGTTCGTAATGTACGAGTATGTTGACACAGCCCACTATTACAGTCCCCCCGGCTATATGACCGGAATGGGTGATGGTGTGACGCATGGCGGCGACTGGTATGTCGTATATGGCAGCCGCCAGGATTATTTTAACTATTACAGGAGCTGCAGGGAGTTTACACTGGAACTTAGCAACCAAAAACTGCTTAATCCGGCACAGCTGCCAGCTCACTGGGAGTATAATTACCGCTCGTTGCTCAACTACATCCGCCAATCCACATTTGGCGTGCACGGCATAGTATATGATAACGATACCGGAAGTCCTTTGCAGGCTGAGATATCCATTCCCGGCTACGATAGCGACAATTCTGAAGTACACACGTCAATGCCTTTCGGCAATTATAACCGGCCCCTGCTTGATGGTACCTACAATATGAGCTTTGGTGCCGATGGGTATGCATCGGTTACGGTCAATGACATTGAGGTTGTAAATTACAATACAACACGTTTGAATATTGCCCTCGGTGAAGGATTAACCGGCCTCATAACAGAGGTAAGCATTGATGTTCAGGGAATGGGCACGGTAGAACCTTACAACGGCACACAACTGTTTAACCAGGGTGCCAATGTTTTTCTCAGTGCCGCGCCGGATGAAGAATGGATGTTCACTCACTGGGAAGTGAACGGGGAATTTTTCTCCGATGAAGCGCAAACAATTGTCCAGGCTACCGGTGAACTGGATATCCTGGCGATTTTTACAGAGGACGACATTTTATTGGGAGATGCCAACCTCGATGGAGTGGTGAACCTGCTTGATGTCATTGCCATCACAGCGTATTTCCTTGGTCAAAATCCTGAACCCTTTAGCTTTGTTAATGCGGATGTGAACCAGGACGGCATAATCAACATCCTTGATATCGTTGGTACCATCACCATTTTTCAGGATAATTAATCTTACAATAAATTAATCTTATTATGAAGTTCAGCTTTCACACTGTTATTTTCATCTTATCTTTATTGCTAACCAATTCACTTAGATCTGCCGCTCAAGACCTTCCTGAAACTGCTGCACAACGTTACCTGGATGAGAAAAATGAAGTTTATTTCTCGTTTCCCATGCCGGACGATTCAGTATTCAGATATTTGCTGAACACTGTCAGCATCGACAATTTGTCTGGGAATACTGTTTATGCATATGCCAATGCATGGGAGTTTAAATTGTTTCTTGAGTTGAACATCCCCTTTGAAGTTTTGCCACACCCCGGCGATGTGGATTTCGATCTGAACATGAAAGACTGGGACCAATTAAAAACCAGGGACCTTACGGATAGCTGGGATTTTTATCCCACTTATGAGGCTTATGTTGCCTTGATGTACCAGTTCGAGGCGGATTATCCTGACCTGGTAGAGATCATCAACATTGGTCAGACGGTGATGGGGCGTGATTTGCTGTTCGCACGCATCTCATCAAATGTAAATGCCCAAAGGCCTGTGCCACAGTTTATGTACACCTCTACCATGCACGGTGATGAAACAGCGGGCTTTATACTGTCGCTGCGGTTGATTCATTACCTGATAACCAATTATGGCGAGGATGAAGCCATTAGCGACTTGATGAACAGCGTGGAAATCTGGATATCTCCCAACGAAAACCCCGACGGAACATACACCAACAACAACGCTACAGTGGCTGGGGCTACGCGCGGCAATGCCAATGGTTACGACCTGAACCGCAATTATCCAAACCCCGTGAATGACCCCACACAGCCTCAACAACCTGAGACCACCGTGATGATCAGCTTTTCGGACAACATCAACTTCATCATGTCAGCAAATATGCACGGGGGTATCGAACTCGTTAACTTTCCTTTCGACAGCTGGACTTCCTCTGCGAAAACCCATGCCGACCACGACTGGTGGGAGTTTGTGATGTATGAATATGTTGATACAGCTCATGTTTACAGTCCACCCGGCTACATGACCGGCATGGGTGATGGCGTAACTCACGGTGGCGACTGGTACGTGATTTATGGCAGCCGTCAGGACTATTTCAACTACTACCGGAGCTGCCGCGAGTTCACACTTGAGCTGAGCAACCAGAAGCTGCTTAACCCCACTCTGCTTCCCGCCCACTGGGAGTACAACTACCGTTCATTGCTGAATTACATCCGCCAGTCAACCTATGGGTTGCACGGCCTGGTGTATGATAATGAGACCGGCACGCCGCTGTTGGCCGAGATTTACCTGCCCGGCCACGACAGCGACAACTCAGAAGTTGTTACGGCAATGCCTTTCGGCAAC
>SKOK01000155.1 GCA_007120085.1 Bacteroidales bacterium
CGCAACCTCTATGTCTATGACACCAAAACCCACGAAGCACGCCAGGTAACCGAAGGGATGACCATTTTCGACTTCACCCTTAGCAACGACGGCCGCTATGCAGCAGCTGCCATCGCGCCTCGCAACCTGGTTGACGACAGCTATATGTTCAAACGCATCCACCTCGTTGACTTGCAAACCGGTGATGTGGAACTCATTATGGAAAACCCCGGCAAGCTCGGCAACATGGCCTTCAGTCCCGACGACAGCAAGCTCGCATTCCGCGCAGCCAGCAAGATGGAAGACTCTGTGGTGGGAAGCCTTTTCGTGATTGACCTGCAAGCCGATCCGCTGCCAGCCTTTACGGAACTTCGCAATTATGCAGAAGGACTGGAGATGTCGATCATCGACTTCACCTGGAAAGACAACAACACCCTGCTCTTTGCAGCAGAAGAAAGTACTGATATCGTTCTGAGCATGCAAGCGGTTGATGAAGCGGAACGCAGCATCCTGATAGAACCCGAAACCATCGTATTCCGCAGCTTCCAGTACCACAACGGTGTCGTTGCGCTGTCTGCCAACACTGCTCAACATCCCAATGAGCTGTTTACCTTCAACACGGAGGGTGGCAATCTGCAGCGCCATACCAACCACAACCCCATGCTGGAAAACATACGCCTGGCTCACCAGCGCACGATTAGTTACCTTGCCCGCGACGGCCAGGACATCCAGGGCGTATTGCTTTACCCCCTCAATTATGTTGAAGATCAGACCTATCCGCTGATCGTTTACATTCACGGCGGTCCTGAAGCAGCTGTACAGAATGGCTGGTCAACCTCCTACGGCACGTGGGGACAGGTGGCTGCCGCGCGCGACTATTTCGTATTTATGCCCAACTACCGAGCAAGCTCCGGCCGCGGTGTTGACTTCACCATGGCTGGCTATGGCGATCTCGTAGGCGTCGAATACGACGACGTGATTGATGGCATCGACTACCTTATCGACATCGGCTATGTCGATATCGACCGTGTAGGCATCGGTGGCGGCTCATACGGCGGCTACTTCTCTGCCTGGTCGGCAACGCGCCACACCGACCGGTTTGCCGCAGCCGTGATGTTCGTCGGCATCTCCAACCAGGTATCAAAACGTAATACCACCGACATTCCCTGGGAAGACTATATGGTGCACTGGGGCTTCTGGACACATGAAGACTGGCAGGATGTATATGACCGTAGTCCGGTGAAATACGCCCACCAGAGCCTCACCCCCACCCTCATTCTGCATGGTGACGCCGACCCCAGGGTGCATCCATCACAAAGCCTTGAAATGTACAGGGCACTGAAAATGCACGGCAAAGCACCCGTGCGCCTCATCTGGTATCAGAACGAAGGCCACGGCAACCAGCGCAATGTCCACCGCCTGGACTATGTCGTGCGCACCATGGAGTGGTTCGACTACTACCTGAAGCTCGACCTGCCCCGTGACGAAATGCCGCCCAAATACCCTGAAGCACTAATTGATTAAACGCTTCTCCCAAACCACGTCATTTCGAATGCGAAGCATGATAAACCCCATTTATGGACCATTAATCAAAAAATATGAAGAAGGAGAAACCCACCGGCTTTTTCAATAAGGCCCTTGATTTCATTGAAGTAGTAGGTAACAAACTGCCACACCCGGCCACCATCTTTGCGATGCTGGCCGGCATCGTAGTGCTTATTTCCGCCATTAGCTTCTGGCTGAACGCCTCAGCGGTGCATCCCGTTGACGGCAGCACCGTTACGGTAAATAACCTGCTCAGTGCGGATGGCATCCGCTGGATGTACACTAGCCTGCTGGACAACTTCCTGCGCTTCCCGCCCCTGGGCTACGTTTTGGTGGTGATGATCGGTATCGGCCTGGCGGAAGGCACCGGCCTTTTTGCCATCATGATCCGCGCACTGGTGCTCGGTGCACCACCCAAGCTGATCACCGGTGCCGTGGTGCTGGCAGGCATCATCTCAGGCCTGGCGGTAGAGGCAGGCTATGTGATCCTGATCCCCCTGGGCGCCATGATCTTCCACGGCATCGGGCGGCACCCGATGGCCGGTCTGGCTGCCGCTTTCTGCGGCGTGAGCGGGGGCTTTGGCGCGAACTTCTTCATCGGCTCCATCGACCCCATACTTGCTGGCATCTCCACCTCGGCGGCACAGCTCATCATCCCCGACATGGTGGTAAACCCCGCAGTGAACTACTACTTTATGATCGCCTCCAGCTTCGTCGTTCTCTTCGTTGGCGTTTGGGTCACCGAAAAGATCGTAGAACCCCGCCTCGGCAAATATGAGGGTAACGCCGAACGATTTGCCATCGAGCAACTGAAGCCCGAAGAGAAAAAAGGACTGCGCTGGGCAGGTATCTCCGCCATCGCCTTCCTGGTATTGCTCGCACTTACCGTAGTGCCGGCCAACGGACTGCTCCGCAACCCCGAAACCGGCTCCGTGCTGCACTCACCCTTCTTCGACGGCATCATCATAGGCATACTCCTGTTCTTCTTCATCCCCGCACTTGTGTATGGCATCATCGTAGGCACCATTCGCAATGATAAAGACATGATGAAGCACATCATCAAGTCGATGAGCGGTATGGGCAGTTACATTGTACTTGTGTTCTTTGCCGCTCAGTTTGTTTACTTCTTCAATGAGTCAAACCTGGGACTGATCATTGCCATCAAGGGCGCCGCCGGGCTGCGCGACATCGGGTTTACCGGCCCCGTGCTCATCGCCTCTTTCGTGCTCTTGTCGGCCTTCATCAATCTCTTTATGGGAAGCGCCTCAGCCAAATGGGCCATTATCGCACCGGTGTTCATCCCGATGCTGATGCTGCTAGATAATGCCTACCACCCGGGAATCACCCAGGCAGCCTTTCGAATCGGCGACAGCCTCACCAACCTGGTAACACCGATGATGAGTTACTTCGCGCTGATCGTAACCTTTGCCCAGCGATATGACGAAAAGTATGGCATCGGTACAATCATTTCTACGATGCTGCCTTTCACCGTCGTACTGGCTGTAGTATGGATCGCCGTGCTGATGCTGTGGGTATGGCTCGGCATACCACTTGGACCCGACGGCCCTATCTATATCAACTAGATTGGTTCCATTCAGCTGAGGTGCCTGAATTTATTGATGGTCTGATGAATCAGGGAATATTCATGAACTTATGCGCCTGGAGCGAAACCATCCAGCGCGGGTCAGTCTTCACATAATCGACAATAACGGGCAGGATGTCTTGATATTTACTCCACTCGGGCTGAAGGTAGAGCAAACATTTCTCCTTGACAAGCAGGGCATTCTTTTCTGCCCACTGCAAATCGGCCGACTTGTGCACAATCACCTTTAGCTCGTCGGCCATATGCAGCATTTCAGAAAGTGGCGGCTGGTTTCTTTTTGGGGAAAGGCATATCCAGTC
Organism: Bacteroidales bacterium; assembly: GCA_007120085.1. GTDB lineage: Bacteria > Bacteroidota > Bacteroidia > Bacteroidales > UBA7960 > PUPG01. The sequence continues at coordinate 3,427 of SKOK01000155.1, forward strand.
GAAGCGGCCGCTAAGGGGATAGGCGCCGCAGGTTTCTACAAAAATGGTGATGCTTTTTTGTTTTAGCGCAGTGCACAAGGGATCAAGATTATAACTCAGGGGCTCGCCACCGGTGATCACCACGGCCCTGGCCGGAAAGGAGGCCACATAATCAACGATGTCATCGATGCGGGTGAGCGGATGCACTGAGGCATCCCAGGCTTCCTTCACATCGCACCAGTGACAGCCTACGTCGCAACCACCAATGCGCAAAAAGGCGGCAGGCTTGCCGGTGTTGTGGCCCTCGCCCTGGAGCGAATAAAACATCTCCATCACGGGCAGCAGCCGGCCACTATCAAACAACGCCCTGTCGGCGGGCGACAGGTTTATCGGTTCACAATTGCTCAAATCAGCCGTATATTTCTTTTTTGGAAGCCTTTAAGGTATTCATCAGCAGCGACACGATGGTCATCGGACCAACACCACCAGGCACAGGTGTGATGTATGAGGCCTTCTCAGACACTTCGTCAAAGCGCACGTCGCCGATGAGCCGGAAGCCTGACTTCGTCTTGTCCGACGGCACCCTGTGGATCCCGACATCTATTACAACTGCACCTTCCTTGACCATGTCGGCCGTTACAAATTCCGGCTTGCCAATGGCTACAATCAGAATATCGGCACGGGAGGTGATATCCTTCAGGTTTTTGGTCTTGCTGTGACAAACAGTCACCGTGGCATTGCCAGGTTCTTCATTGCGTGCCATCAGCAGGCTCATCGGTTTGCCTACGATGTTGCTGCGCCCAAGCACCACACAGTTCTTGCCGGAGGTCTCGATGCGGCTGCGCATCAGCAGCTCCATGATGCCAAAAGGCGTTGCCGACACATACGAAGGCAGGCCAATGGTCATGCGGCCAACATTCACCGGGTGGAATCCATCCACGTCCTTTTCAGGCAGGATTTGCTGTATCACCTTCTGGTTATCGATATGATCCGGTAAGGGCAGTTGCACGATGAGACCGTCAATCTCGGGGTCATTGTTAATAAATGTAACCGCTTCGAGCAGCTCCTTTTCCGACACGTCAGTTGGGAAGCGGTAGGTTGAAGAATCAAAACCTACCTGCTCACAGGCCTTGGCCTTGCTGTTCACATAAGTTTGGCTGGCGGGGTCCTCCCCAACCAGTATGGCCGCCAGGTGCGGCACCTTGCCGTCATTGTCCTTGATGCGTTTTACTTCATTGGCGATCTCTTCCTTGATGGCTGCTGATATTATTTTTCCGTCGATGATTTTCATATAGATTTGTTTTTTGGGGAGACAAGGCATGCCTTGTCTGTACATGCCTTGTCTCTACAGGTTATCGTTTTGGTTGCATGTTGCGCATCATATTGGCCATTTTGCCCCGGCCGCCGGTGGTCATCATGCGCATCATCTTGCGGGTGTCGCCAAACTGTTTGATCAGTTTGTTGACTTCCTGGATGTCGGTGCCGGCACCCTGGGCGATTCGCTTGCGGCGGTTGCCGTTGAGGATGGCGGGGTTTTCCCTTTCAGCGGGCGTCATGGAATATATGATAGCTTCAATGCCCTTGAAGGCATCATCTTCGATGTCAACATCCTTGAGGGCTTTACCCATGCCGGGGATCATCCCCATGAGGTCTTTCACGTTGCCCATCTTTTTTATCTGCTGCATCTGCTTCAGGAAGTCGTTAAAATTAAACTGGTTTTTGGCGATCTTCTTCTGAAGCTTGCGTGCTTCCTCTTCGTCAAACTGCTCCTGGGCCTTTTCTACCAGGGTCACGATGTCGCCCTTGCCGAGGATCCTGTCGGCCATGCGTCGCGGGTGAAACAGTTCGATGGCGTCCATCTTCTCGCCTACCCCGACAAACTTGATGGGCTTATCAACCACCTGCCGTATGGTCAGTGCTGCACCACCGCGGGTGTCGCCATCGAGCTTGGTGAGTACCACTCCTTCGTAGTTAAGGCGGTCGTTGAAGGCCCTGGCTGTATTCACGGCGTCCTGGCCGGTCATGGCATCCACCACAAAGAGGGTTTCCTGGGGGTTCAGCGTTTTTTTAAGTGATGATATTTCATCCATCATCCTTTCGTCGATGGCGAGGCGGCCGGCGGTATCAACAACTACAACGTGGTGACCCATTGTTCCGGCGTGTTTTACGGCTCGTTTGGCAATGCCAACCGGGTCTTTCACGTCATCTTCGGTATATACCTCCACGTTGATCTGTTCGCCGAGTGTCCTGAGCTGTTCGATGGCGGCGGGGCGGTAAACGTCGCCAGCCACGAGCAACACCTTTTTCCCTTTTTTGCTTTTGAGATAGTTGGCCAGCTTGGCCGAGAAGGTGGTTTTACCGCTACCCTGAAGCCCGGCGATCAGGATAATGGCCGGGCTGCCTTTGATGTTGAGCTCTTCGTGAGTGGTGCCCATGAGGGCTGTGAGCTCCTCATGCACAATTTTTATCATCAACTGCCCGGGCGATACCGACCTGAGTACGTCGCGGCCAAGGGCCTCCTCCTTGACACGCTCGGTAAAAGTTTTGGCAATTTTGAAGTTGACGTCGGCATCCACCAGCGCGCGGCGGATGTCCTTTAATGATTCGGCCACATTAATCTCGGTAATGTGACCCTGCCCTTTGATGACCTTAAAGGCTTTTTCCAGTTTATCGTTCAGATTATCAAACATATTTTTTGGGAATATTATTCAATTGTGCAAAAATACCACTTTTTTTAAACATTGTTGCAGCGTTCATTATGGTGACGTTGAGCGGGAAACATGTAATACTGTTAATAATTTTTAATAACATCTGAATTGGAAATGCATTTCATTAAAAAAAAGATGGTACTTTTACAACGATGAAAAAGCTAACTTTGCAAAAGTTTTTTGATCGCACAAATATATGGAAGAAAACTTTGACATACCCTGGCAGGTGACAAAATATGAGGGAGCCAACAGCAAAGGCAGACCCGTGTATTTTGACGTAGATGACTTTGAAGAGATCGTGGAGCATTATGTCTTCTCAAATCTTTTTGAGGAAGCCATAGCCGCTGCGCATTATGCCTGCAAGCTCCATCCTTCTTCCGTTCCGCTTATCCTGCTCAAGGCGCAGCTGCTGGCGAACTTAAACCAGGAGGACGATGCACTGATCCTGCTCAGCAAGGTTGAAAGCCTTGAACCCAACAACAACGACATCTATCTCACCAAGGGCGCAATATATTCACAATTACAGGATTATAAAAAGGCCATAGAGGAGTATAACAAGGCTATAGGCACTGCCGACGATCCCGATTACATATATTGTAACATCGCGCTTGAATACGAGAACCTGGGCAATTTTGACAAGACCCTTGAATATCTTGACAAGGCCCTGAACGTCAATCCCGACAACGACCTCGCCATTTATGAAGCGGCCTATTGCTTTGATCTTCTTTCACTTACTGAAGAAGGCATTGCGTTTTTCCAGAAGCTTATTGAAAGAAATCCCTACAATGCGGAAGCCTGGTTCAACCTTGGCGTGTCCTTTATCAATGCAGGACTGTACGAAAATGCCCTTGAAGCCTTTGATTATTCCCTCATCATAAACAAAAACCACGACCAGTCATGGTTTCACAAGGGCTATGCCCTAAGCCTTCTCGACCGTCACCTGGAGGCCATTAGCGCCTATGAGTCATCCTCGCCGGATGACGACAATGACGTAATGAAGCTATTCTACATAGGTGAATGCTATGAAAAGCTTGATGATTACGCCAATGCCCTGCAATATTACAGAAAATGCTCGCAGCTAGACCCTGAGATGGCTGATGCCTGGATAGGCATTGGTGTTTGCGAGATGGAGCTCGGGAACGCTCAGGACGCAGTGAAGTTTATGGAGCACGGTCTGATGTTTGACAACGACAATGTAAACTACCTTTGCCTGCTTGGCAACACTTACAGCATGATCAACGACCAGGAGAGCGCCCAAAAGGCTTATGAACAGGCCCTTGAAATAGACCCGTCGGATGAAGAAAGCTGGCTTGAATACGCTGAAGCGCTTTACAACCTGGGCGACCCCGCAGGAGCCATTGAGTTACTGAGCAGGGGCATTGAAGCACTTCCTGGTTTCAGCAGTATCCTCTATGCCATGGCGGCCATTCACTTCCTCATCGGAAAGCCTGATGAAGGAGGCTTCTGCCTGGAAGAGGCCTGGGCCACCGACCCTGAGAACCTCGACAATATCATCAAACGTTTTCCGAAACTGAAGGATAACAATGATTATTTTGAAGCTATTGACAGGCTTAAGTAGGACTCCACAATCTTTTCTAAATATTAAATCAAAGAAAAATGCTTTCGCTACTTCCTGAAAGAGAACAGATACCAAGATCTGCAGGTATTACAATGGTTATGGATAAGGGACTGGGCATCAGGCAGGCACAAGACCTGGCCGAAACCACTGGTCACCTGATAGACTTCCTGAAACTTGGTTTTGGCACTTCTTTTGCCTGCCGCGGGGTTAAAGAAAAAGTAAAGGTTTACCGCGACCATAACATAAAGGTATATGTTGGCGGCACCCTGTTTGAGGCTTTCTACGTGCGGGACCAGCTTGACAGCTACCAGAGATATATTGATGGCCTGGGCTGCGATGCGATTGAAATATCGGATGGTTCCATTCTAATTCCTGAAGATGAAAAATGCCGCATCATTGAGGATTTTTCGAAAAACTATACTGTGTTGTCGGAGGTAGGGGCTAAAGATGCCGACGTGTTCATTGACACCGCCACCTGGGCCAGCAGCATGCAAAATGAATTGGCAGCGGGCAGCAGTTTTGTGATTGGCGAGGCGAGAGAAAGCGGCACGGTGGGCATTTACGAAAAAAGCGGCAAGGCAGATACCGAGCTGATCTTTGACATCCTCAACAAGGTGCCCGGCGAAAAGATCATCTGGGAGGCACCATTAAAATCGCAACAGGTATGGTTTATCAAACAGCTGGGCGCCAACGTCAACCTGGGCAACATTGCGCCTACGGAAGTGGCAGCATTGGAAACACTGCGGCTGGGCCTGCGTGGCGACACTTTCTATGACTTTCTTCCGGATAGCTTCAACAACTACAAACTCACAAAATAATACCTGATGCCAAAACGAAAGCCCGGGGATTACATCGCATTGTTGCTGCGCGGAATGGCCATGGGAGGTGCTGACGTGATACCCGGTGTTTCGGGCGGCACCATCGCCTTCATAACAGGCATTTACGAAGAGCTGATCCAAAGCATCAAAAGCGTCAGCACAGCTTTCTTCAAAACGCTTCTCAGGCAAGGCATACCTGCCGCCTGGCAAAGCATCAACGGAAACTTTTTGCTGGCGGTGATCACAGGCATCCTGATCAGCATCTTTTCGCTGGCAAAGCTAATGTCGTGGCTGCTGGCCAACCACCCGATGCCCGTATGGGCGTTCTTCTTCGGGCTCATCCTAGGGTCTGCATTTTACATCGGCCGGAAAGTTACAAAATGGACATGGCAGGTTGTGCTGCTTCTGCTTGCAGGCACGGCAGTTGCTTACTATATCACCATCGCAACACCTGCTGCCACGCCCGAAGCCTACTGGTTCATTTTCCTTTCAGGGGCTATCGCCTTTTGTGCCCTGGTGCTGCCCGGCATCTCAGGTGCCTTCATCCTTGTGCTGCTAAGCAAATATGAGTTTATGCTCAATGCCGTCAAAGACCTGCAAGTCAGCATCATTGCGGTTTTTGCCGCAGGTGGCGTCATCGGCGTGATCGCTTTCTCAAATGTGATCGCATGGCTGTTTAAAAAATACCACAATGCCACGCTGGCCATACTGTCAGGATTTATGATCGGCTCACTCAACAAACTGTGGCCCTGGAAAGAAGTGCTGGAAACCCGAATCAACAGCCAGGGAATGGAAGTGCCCTTCCTTGAAAAAAGCATCTCCCCTGCCCGCTTTGCTGAATTATTCAGCAGTGACCCGCGTTATTTTGATTTTTTTGGCCACCAGCCACATTTGTTTACAATCATCGGCAGCGCCATTGCCGGACTGGCACTTATCATGGTCTTTATGCTTTGGGATGGAAAAAAAATAACCTAATACTTGCTGCTTCATTTATTTTGTTTATCTTTGCAGCCCAATTATCGAATAATCCATTTAATAACGCATTGAAATGTACGCAATTGTTGAAATAGCCGGTCATCAGTTTAAGATAAAGAAAGACCAGAAGCTTTTTGTGAACCGTATGGAGAACGAGGAAGGCAGTGAGCTGGAGTTCGACCAGGTATTGCTGTTGGCAGATAAAGACAACATCAAGGTTGGCACACCTGTTGTTGAAGGTGTTACAGTAAAGGCCAAGGTTCTTGAGCATGTAAAAGCTGACAAGATCAAGGTTTTCAAGAAGAAAAGAAGAAAAGGCTATCAAAAGATGAATGGTCACCGCCAGCCGATGACACAAATCCAAATTGAAGAAATATCTGCATAAGAGATTTTACAACCGAAAAAATAAAAAGATATGGCACATAAGAAAGGAGTTGGTAGCTCACGTAACGGACGCGAATCGCACAGCAAACGCCTGGGCGTTAAAATATTTGGCGGGTCAGTGGCCATCGCCGGCAACATCATTGTAAGGCAGCGCGGCACACAGCATTTTCCGGGAGTAAACGTCGGTATGGGCAAAGACCACACCCTGTATGCTTTGAGCGACGGAAAAGTTGTTTTCAGAAAAAAGAACGGCAACAAATCCTATGTCTCCGTTGAGCCCATCGCTGAAGAGCCCGCAACTGTTGCAGCGGCCCAGGAAAAGCCCGCAAAGGCAGCCCCAGTGGAAAAAAGCCCGACAGAAGTCGTTGCTGAAACCGAAGCTGTTGCTGAAACCGAAGTTGTTGAAGAAGCTGAAGCATCGACTGGTTCGGAAGCAAAAGAATAGGCCTGAAAAACGGCCATGGGCCGGAGCCTTACCAAGACAAAACTGGAATCCTGCTTCGGCAGGATTTTTTTATACATTCCAACCACAAACACCAACGATGATAGACATTCAATTGATTCGCGACAATAGCGAAGACGTGATCAGCAGGCTGAAGACCAGAAATATGGATGCCAGTGACCTGGTAAACCGCCTTAAAGATGTTGACGCTGTGCGCCGCCAGGCGCAGAAGCAGCTCGACGACATCCTGGCAGAGAGCAACGCCATCGCCCGGCAGATCGGAGAATTGTTCAAATCGGGAAAAGGACAGGAAGCTGCAGCCATGAAAGAGAGGTCCGGCATCCTGAAAAAGGAGGCCAAAGAACTTCAAACCCGCCTTGACGAGGCAGGAAAGGAGTTTATGGATCTGATCGTCCGCATCCCCAATTTGCCGCACCCCCTCGTGCCCACCGGCAATTCAGAAGCCGACAACCAGGTGGTGAAAAGCGAAGGCGATGCATTTAAGCCTGAAGGCGCTGCCCTCCCGCACTGGGAGCTGGCTAAGGCTTACGACCTCATCGACTTCGAAGTTGGCACAAAGATCACCGGCGCTGGATTCCCGGTTTACAAAGGCCGTGGCGCACAATTGCAGCGCGCGCTGATCTCCTTCTTCCTGGAGGAGGCCATCACAGCCGGCTATACCGAATACCAGCCACCCCTGATGGTCAACGAAGACTCTGCTTTTGGCACAGGACAGCTGCCCGACAAGGATGGACAAATGTATCACATAGTCGCTGACAACCTCTTCCTGATTCCCACCGCTGAAGTACCAATCACCAATCTGTTCAGGGACAGCATCCTAAAAGAAGAAGACCTTCCCGTGAAGTGCACCGCCTATTCACCTTGCTTCAGGCGCGAGGCCGGCTCTTACGGCAAGGATGTGCGTGGCCTGAACCGCCTCCACCAGTTTGACAAGGTAGAGATCGTGCAGGTAACCACGCCAGAAAACAGCTATGCTGCACTCGATGAGATGATTGAACACGTAACAGGCGTGCTGCGCAAGCTCGAACTGCCATACAGGATAACCCGCCTCTGCGGTGGTGACCTGGGATTTGCCGCCGCACTCACCTATGACTTCGAAGTATGGTCGGCGGCACAGGAACGCTGGCTGGAAGTGAGTTCCGTGTCAAACTTTGAAACATACCAGTCGAACCGCCTCAAGCTAAGGTATCGCAGTGCAAACGGCAAAAACGTGCTTGCTCACACCCTTAACGGCAGCGCCCTGGCCCTGCCACGCATACTGGCAGCCCTGCTTGAAAACAATCAGTCGGACGACGGAATAGCCATCCCTGCAGCACTGCAGAATTACATGGCTGTTAAAAACATACAAAAAGCCGGTTAGTGTAAAATTCCGCTTAAAAAGAATTCGTTCTTAATCTAAAATCTTATATATGCCTAATAATTTTGTCTTTTTCAAACTATCCTTTATACTGCTGAGCGGCATTTTGCTCTTCATTCATCCCTGCAGCCTGTATGCTGACAGCACTGATGAGCAGCTCGCAGCACAATATTTCAGGGAAGGCGATTATGAAAAGGCGCTGGCTTTATATGAAGAGATCTTTGATGAAAACTCCTCCCCGATTGTTTACAACAACTACCTTGAGACCTTGCTGGTCCTGGAAAAGTTTCGTGAGGCCGAACGCCTTGTCAATCAGCAGATCAGTCGTTCCCCTGGCGACATCCGCTTCCAGGTTGACATTGGCTTGATATATTCCCGGTCGGGCAACGAGCGGCGCGAGCGGAGGCATATGGAGGGACTGATCAACGAACTGGGGGCTAATCAGCGGCAAGTGATCGACCTTGCCCTGGCCTTCGAGGGCCGCGGATTCATTGACAGGGCGCTTGAGGCTTTGTTGCGCGGCAGGGAACTCCTGGGCGACAGCCACCCCTTGCATCTTCGCATTGCAGCACTCCGGGAAAGGAAGAGGGATTACAACGCCATGATGGTAGAATACATCAATTATCTTGTGGAGCATCCTGGTGATGAGGAGCGTGTTCGCGGCCTTCTGCAGGATGCGATAGCCAACGACCCGGGCCATGAGCGCAACGACGCCCTGCGTCGCGTTTTGCTCAGCCGCACCCAGCGGGAGCCCGGCAACGTGATGTACGCCGAAATGCTCTTGTGGCTTTCGCTGCAGCAGCAAGACTTCCGGATGGCCCTCATGCAGGCTCGCGCACTCGACCGCCGCCTGCAGCAGGAGGGCAAACTGGTGCTGGAAGTGGCGCAGCTCAGCACCTCCAACCACGACTACAGGATTGCCGCCGATGCCTATTCGTATCTGCTGGAAATGGGCACCGACAGCAGGTATTATATGGACGCCCTGGTGGGATACCTGAACGTTCGCTTCCTGTCGGTTACCGGCAGCTATGATTTCGACCGTGCCGACCTGCTCGAAATAGAGGAAGAATACCTGGAGGCCATCAGCGATCTGGGCATCAGGGCTTCCACCGTTCAGCTGGTTCGAAACCTGGCCAATCTGCAGGCATTCTATCTCGGAAAAACAGATGACGCGATTGAGCTGCTGGAAAGCACCCTCGAGATGCCTGGTGTTTCAAACCGCGTCAGGGGCGAATGCCGTGTCGAGCTTGCCGACATCCTGTTGCTCACCGGCGAAGTGTGGGATGCCACCCTCCTGTATTCGCAGGTTGACCGCATTTTCAGAGATGACCCGCTGGCACACGAAGCCAAGTTCAAAAATGCAAGGCTGTCATACTTTATTGGCGAGTTTGACTGGGCCAAGGCACAACTCGACATCCTGAAAGCAGGCACATCCAGGCTCATCGCCAACGATGCCATGCGCCTTTCATTGCGCATACAGGACAACCTGGGCGTAAACGGCGACCCCGAGCCACTAAAGATGTTTGCCCGGGCAGAGCAGTATGAGTTCATGAACAGGTTTGAAGATGCCTTCCGGGTGCTCGATAGCATACAGCTGCGGTTTCCCGGACACCAGATCAACGACGATATCCTGTTTGCCCGCGCAGGCATAAAGCGCAAAATGAATGACTACGCGGCTGCCGACAGCCTGCTTGCATCCGTCGTGGAAATTTACCCCCAGGGTATCCTTGCCGATGAAGCACTTTTCCGCAGGGCAGAGCTCTACCACTATTATTTTGAAGAACACGACACGGCCATGGACCTGTACCGGAAGCTACTGATGGACTACCCCGGCAGCCTCCATACGATTACGGCCAGGGCCCGGTTTCGTGCACTGCGGGGTGATGTGATCAACTAAATTCATCATAGTAATTGAAAGCCAATAAAGAATTGACCGTGACCACATCCGTCCGTCCAAAAAAAGCCCTGGGACAGCATTTCCTCGCTGATGCCAACATTGCCCGCAAGATAGCAGGCAGCCTGACCGGCACAGGGCAATACAATACAGTCGTGGAGATCGGACCCGGCACCGGCATGCTTTCCAGGCATTTAATGGAAGATAAAAAGTTCGAATGGTTCGGCCTTGATGTCGATCCCTCCGCCATCAGCTACCTGCACGAGCGCTATCCTGACAAACAGAACAGGATTGTCCTGGCTGATTTTTTAAGCTTTGACTGGGAGGCATTGCTTGGCGATCAGCAAGTGGCTGTCATTGGCAACTTCCCATACAACATCTCCTCACAGATCATCTTCAGGGTGTTGAAAATGCGCGACAAGGTGCCTGAAGTGGTTGGCATGTTTCAGAAAGAAGTGGCGCGGCGCATTGCATCACCGCCCGGCAGCAAGGAATACGGTATCCTCAGTGTGCTGACACAAGCCTTTTATGATGTGGAGATATTGTTCAATGTGGAACCGCATGTGTTTGTACCGCAGCCCAAAGTGCAATCGACAGTGATCAGGTGTTTAAGAAAGGAAAACCAGCAGCTCGACTGCAATGAAAGGCAATTCTTTGCCGTTGTAAAAACAGCCTTTAATCAGCGCCGCAAAACATTGCGGAATTCACTGAAAAGCATTCAGGTCAACTGGGACATGCTTCCTGCGGATATGCCAGGCAACCGACCGGAGAGACTTTCAGTTGAGGATTTCGTGCAAATCACAAGGCAGGTATCAGAGCTGGCAGCACATCACCATCCCGGGAAAAAGCGATAAAGGCAAATAATTCATAAAGGCAGATTCCGCGTTCAAATAAAAAAATTATTTTTGTTGGAGAATTCGGCTGATTCCAAAAATATTTACCAGACAGCATAGCATTCATAAAAAGTGAGGAATTATGGCCACCAAAAAGTTCAGCACCTTTGAGTATGCATCACACGCTGATGAGGGCAGTCCGGATCAGGGTGCCTGCATCGTGCAGGACGTTTTTGAAACACCCCATGGACAAGCCATCGTGGTTGTTTCGGGTATAAAGCAGAAAGGAGAAGAACTGAGCCGCACTGCTTTTGAGAGGGTGAAATACTACCTTGAAAATGAGCAGGATGAGCCCTGTGAGGTGATTACCAGGAACGCCCTCATTTACACGAGCGGTTATCTGTATCAGCTTCAAAAAAAAGATCCTGCATTAAAGCCTGGCAGGATCAGCTGCCTGTGTGTGCTATTTAAGGATGAAAAATTACACTATTCATGGGTTGGGGAGGTGGAGCTTTACCTTTTCACAGGCAAGAAAATGTATATACTTGCGTGGCGCGACCATTCAAAGGGTGATGCATCTCCGACCGGATACCTGGGGCAGTCGGCCACCATTGAACCGGGAACCGAGGAAAGAGCACTGTCACCGGTAGCAGGTGACAAACTGATCATGGCAGCGGGTGAGCTATGCAAGCACCTGCACACCAGGGAGACCAGAAAAATCCTCAAGGACACCATGCCTCTTCAAACGCAGGCTTCAAGGATTCTGCGCCAAACGGCTGGCAAAGATGCCCTGCCTTCAGCTTCTTCCATCATTATGCTCGATTTTCATGGCATCAGCAATACGGAACGCAGCCCTGGAGGTATGGGGCTTTCTTTAAAAATGGAATTAACAAAGCATCCCAAAGAGCAAGAAATGTCCACAAAGAAGAAGAAGGAAAAAAAGAAGGCTGTAAAAGCCAGTAAATTACAACCTAACTGGAAAACAGTGCTTTACATTGCCGGACTGCTGATTGTCATATTTCTGCTTTACGACCTCGTTAATTACGGGCCTAAGCCCATACCTCTGCCGTCGGCGTCAGAGGTTGTTTCCGACACTTTCCTGCATGCCGGTGAAGCTGCACAAGCAGAGGTTGATGCAGCGACTGTTTTGGCAGAGGTGCCGAAGGTTATTCCCGGAGACGAAACCTACGTCGTCAGAAGAGGCGATACCTGGGGGAGGATCTATACCCAGTTTGGTGTTTGCTCCTGGTTCATCATCAACCATCCGCCGAATACCGGACGGTTTGGCAGTGGTGGCACCCTGATTGCCGGGGAAAGTCTGCGCATCCCCCTGAAGTATTCAGGGAAAGCTGAACTGAACCCGGATCATTACAGGGAGTTCTCAATGGATGTGGTTGGCAATCGCTGCGAAAATGCCGGACAAGAACTGAAAGAAGCATTCGATAAAAAACTAAATCTTTAAGCGGAAGGCCCTGATTCTGAATCCTGGGCATGCATAACTAAAGCTTCGGCCTGTTTCACGACCAGCTGCAAGGTTGTTCGGCTTTTTTGTTCCATCATCACCTCCCGCCCCCTCACCAAACTGTCGATGCTGACATTTTCGTAATGCCTGATGGTGATCAGCTCCATGTCCTCATTGTATTTAACATTGAAGTTTTTCTTTAGTTGCCGGAGCAGTGCAGGCGTTTTGGTCTTGTCGCGGTCGAAACACACGGAAAAGCTGATGGCTGAGTTTTGCATCAGGTTTATCTTGACTCCAAGCTTTGCAAAATCGGCAAATATCCGCGCCATTTTTTGCTCAGCGATGAAGCTGAAGTCTTTTGGAAAGATGGACGCCAGCACCTGGTTGAACTTAAAGATGTAGGAAGGGATCTCCTTATCGTGGGATGCATTGTCGTTGATCACAGAGCCGGGTTCACCGGGGTAAAAAAATGATTTGACCTTCAGCGGGATGTTTTTACTTAGCAACGGTTTAATTGTCTTGGGATGTATTACGGTAGCACCGTAATAGGCCAGCTCAATGGCTTCCTGGTAGCTGATGTTTTTAAGCAAGTGGGTCTGAGGAATGATTTTGGGATCTGCATTAAGCAGGCCGGGTACATCCTTCCATATTACGATCTCGGTGGCATTGAGGGCGTAAGCAAGGATGGCAGCGGTAAAGTCAGATCCTTCCCGTCCAAGGGTTGTGGTAAAGCCCTGGGGTGTACCTCCGAGGAAACCCTGGGTAAGCACCAGCGGCAGGTTACCGGAGTTTTTCTCTTGCAGGAATGGCAGAATTTGCTCCTTAATGGCTCGTTCAGTCAAAATCCAGTCAAGCTGCGCATCGCGAAAATGCGCATCCGTAATAATGAGTTTCTGCGCAGGGTAAAGGCGGTTAACCAGCCCTTGTTTCCTGAGATAATGGCTGACAATCTGCGTGGACACGATCTCACCGGTTGACACAATCCTGTCATATTCATAATCGTAATTACTACCGGGTGCTTCGCTGATATAATAGAAAAGCTGATAAAAGGATTGTTCCAGCACCTTGAATACAGCATCATCGGTGTCGGAAAAAAGGCCGCGGGCAATATCAAAGTGCCGGACTTTTATTTCTTCAAATATCCGGAACATCCCATCCCTCTGCCCTTCCATAAAACAGGCGCACAGCTTTTCCAGGGCATTGGTGGTTTTGCCCATGGCAGATATGACCACCACCAGTGGTCCGTTGCCGCACTGATTGCGGATGATCCGGGCAACGTTCTGCACGGAGGCCGGATCTTTTACCGAAGCTCCACCAAATTTAAATACGCGCATCATTAATTATTTGAAGGCATTTGATGATGCAAATGTAGGAAAAAATGCAAAATGACTGTGAGACTTCCCTGCTCCTGCAGTGGCGAAGAAAAAAAAACGGCAGAAACCTCAACAGTTTTACTGTCTGGGCCCTGCCGCCAAATAAAGGGAAAATATATTAGGGTTGTGCTTTCAGCAGATCTATTTTTCCTGCAATGCTTCCATCAGCTTCTTGCGGGTGAAGAAAATACGGCTTTTAACCGTTCCGATGGAGAGGTTCAGCTCATCTGCAATCTCTTTGTATTTGTATCCCTGGTTATACATTTCAAAGGGCTTGCGCTGCTCAGGGGTCACCTGTGCAATTACTTTCTGTATCTCTTTTACTGAATACTCTGAGTCAGGCCTTCCAAGGCTGCTTTCCTTGGGCAGGTTAAGGAAATAGAGGTCATCAGTTTTGTCAACGATGGTGTTGTTGCGCATGTTTTGCCTGTAATTGTTGATAAATGTATTTTTCATTATCGTAAAAGTCCAGGCCTTCAGGTTGGTATTCGCAGTGAACTTATCCTTGTTGGTCAGTGCCTTCAAAAAAGTTTCCTGAACAAGGTCTTGAGCATCCTCATAGTTCGAGGTTAGGGTGTAAGCAAAATACTTCAGATTGTCCTGCAATCCCATTAGCTTATAGTTGAATTCTACTGATGTCATGGCTATTTAGTTTTTAGGGTTGTTTAATTTTCTGATAACAAATTTAAACAAAACTTTTTAAACCACAAGGCTTTTTAATTTTTTTAACATTATATATTTATCTATATATTTGTTTCGTGCTACGTATTTCTTTTTTAATGGAACAAATTTAAGCAAAAAGATGCTTCATTGCTTCATTGGTCATTAGAAATTTTGTTAAACAAAGCGACAGCTCCATACCGGATGCCTGATCATTCGGGAACGGGTTCTTTTTAAACACAGGGGAGATAATCATCAATTGACGATTTTCGATTATCGAATGACGATTAAGCGGATCAAAATAAAAAAGCGGGAATATTTGTTTAATTGCTAACGGAGGCTTTCCAAAATACCTTTGAATTCTTCGGCATTCCTGATCGGCACAATGTTATCGGGGAGCTTCTTCGTGCAGCTTTGCACCTGGAGGCCGGTAATAAAGATTTTTTTGGAAGGGAACGCCGTTGACAGCTGGTCAAGATAATCGGGGATCTCTTGTGGATTCATGGCTGCTACAAAATAAGTAAAAAGGTAGTCACTATCGCGCACCTTCATCACCTCCTGGATATCATAAAAGGGGACGGATTGTCCAAGATAAACGACTTTATAACCGTTTTTCTTCAGCAAAAAACTATAGAACAAGAGGCCAAGTTCGTGAAACTCTTTGTCGGGGAGAAAAAGCAGGAATGTTTTGGCATCAGGTGCTGCTTGCTTCGACTGTCCGTCAATGGCAAGAATCATTTTTTGCCTGATAAGGTTTGTGATAAAATGCTCCTGGGCGACATTGAGTGATCCGACCTGCCACAAAACGCCAATTTTTTCCAGGAATGGATACAAAACATCCGTAACAGTGCGTTCAAAACCGATTTTCAGAATGGATGAGTTGAGTATTTTCTCAAAAGATTCTTCATTGAAATCTATCATGGAAACGATCAGGTTGTTGATCTTGGTGCTATGATCACCATTCGAACCGGCGATATCAAGAACCTTTTCCCTGATGGTGTTTTTATCCATCAGGGCTATTTTTGAAATTTTAAATCCATGATTGTTCAGCGTACTGATATTGAGCAGATTTTTCAGGTCATCATCATCATAATACCTGATATTTGTTTCTGTCCGCTGCGGATTGATGATATGATACCGCTTTTCCCACATCCTGATGGTGTGGGCCTTGATGCCGGTGAGCTTTTCCAGGTCGTTGATGGAATAGCGTATCATATAAAAATCTTTATAAATTTATGGTGTCTTTCTTGTGCAGCAAAACCGCAGTCTGTGCTCATTTCAGATGTTTAACGCAAAATATTAACAAAAGTTCAATTGTTTGTTAAGAAAAAAATGTTTATATTCACGCTCTGAAAAAAACCACAACCAAAAGCATAAGGCCAGCACCGGAAGAATTGCTCTTTCCTTGCATTTCACGGGGCAAACAGCCAGAAACCGAAGCTTTTTGATACAAAATAAAACGCTATTTTAAAAACATAAAATTGAGATTATGGACATAAACACATTAGAAATCACAGAGCTGCCAGAGGGTTTGGGGTTTACCGGCATTCGCGAGCTGGTAAACCAAACCCTCGGCATAAATTTTGGAGCAATGCTGACACCAGGTGCGATTCCAACTGGTTTTAAAGAGCTGGATCAGTGCATCGGTGGTTTCCAGGGCGGACAATTATACACGGTTGCGGTGAAGCCAGGCATGGGCAAAACCGCTTTTTTATTGTCCCTTGTGAATAACCTGGCGATAAAGGATCGTTATTCAGTGGCCATTTTCTCTGCAGAAAGGTCTGACGTCAAGATGACTAAACGGCTGATCGAAAGTGAAACGGGGATGTCGGTTGACAAGCTGCAGGAGGGCAACATTAAAGACAGCCGCAAGGACCATCTGTTTTCTTTGCTTGGCAACATTGCGAAGGCCAAAATCATGATTGATGACGCCAAGGTGCAGACAGTCGAAGAACTGGCGCGCAAGTCGAATCAGTTAAAAAAACTGCAAAAGGCTGACGTCATTGTTATTGACTACCTTGAACTGCTCACTTCCACCACGTCAGTGCAGACCGATCCAACGGGGCGTCAGGTTGAGATCATTGGTAAGATCAGGCGCATTGCTGCTGAAACGGGCATCCCGATTGTTTTGTTTACCCAGGCTGTCACCAGGATCAACGGCCGGGAGGTCTCAAAAGAGCCCACCGCAAAAGGTTTGCCTGCGCATCTGCGGGAGCTGTCAGATGTGCTGATGCTGTTGCATCGCAATGATGTTTTTGCACTGCCCGACCCTGACAAGAAAAGCAACGTAGAGCTCATGGTGCTTAGAAATGAAGAGGAACACACAGTACTGCTTCATTACATTGAAAGCATTGCAAAGTTTACGGATCATTCATGAGCCCCGTCTAAAAAGTCTTTATCCACAAATTTACCCTGTCGGATAATATCATATCCCACAGGGTAAGCGCAAATTTTACATAAATGCGCACAAACTAAAACACTAACAATATGCATCTTAGGGCTAGAAAAACCCCTTAAAATAACCAACAAAAGGGTTTTTGTACCAGACTCATTCATAATTAAAAAAAGAACAACAACATTCAAAAAACACAAACAGACAAATTAATATGGCGGTTATTAATGAAAATGAATTGCGACAGGAGGCCGTTCTCAGCGTGGCCAGGCAGATGATCATTGCAGCGCGCACGGCACCCAAGGCGCGGGGTGTGAGCAATATGGCCATGTCCATCATCATCGGTCACGACATCAGTGAGCTGGCCAGGAAAACAAAAGAGATCGGTGAAAAACAAGACAATCCCATTTTTACGAGGGATGCGGCCAATGTGCTTAACTCGGCAGAGGCCGTTGTGCTCATTGGCACAAAAATCGCCTCCCTGGGCCTGAAGTATTGCGCACTTTGCGGATTCCCCAACTGTGCCTCGAAAGACAAGGAACCGGATATTCCCTGTGCCTTTAACACCGGCGACCTGGGCATTGCCATCGGTTCGGCAGTGAGCGTTGCGATGGACTCCAGGATTGACAATCGCATCATGTACACCATTGGCCTGGCGGCCCGCGAAATGGAGTTGCTTGGGAAGGACTACAAAATCGTTTATGGCATACCCCTCAGCGCTTCATCAAAAAATCCTTTCTTCGACAGGAAAAAATAAACCCATCAAACAAAAAGTAACTTCTGTTTGTTTCAAACTCATAACCCTTAAAAATCGAAAAAATGAAAAGAAACAGTGATTTAGTTACTTTTGGAGGAAACCCGGTTACATTAATGGGCAGAATGGTCAACCCCGGCCAAATGGCCAAAAACTTCATGGCTGTCAATGCCGATCTGACACCATTCAACTTAAGTGATTTCCAGGGCAAACTCCGCATCATTTCCACAGTTCCCAGCGTTGACACATCAGTATGTGCACAACAAACCCGCAGATTTAACGAGGAGGCGGCCAAACTCAACAATGTGCAGGTTATTACCATTTCCAACGATCTGCCTTTTGCACTCAAGCGCTTCTGTGCTGCCGAAGGCATTGAAAACCTGGTTACCGTGTCTGATCATAAAGACAGGGATTTTGGAATCAAATACGGCCTTTACATTGAAGAACTCGGATTGCTGGCAAGATCCATCATCGTGATTGACAAAGACAATGAAGTAAAATACTTTGAACTGGTTGGTGAAATAGCCGAAGAGCCAAATTACGAAAAAGCGCTCGAAGCGGTCAAAAGCTTGCTATAGTTCATTCATCAAGCATGCAAAAAAACAGACTACCAGTCAATTATTCAGCAATGCCACCAAAAAAGCCCAACCTGGAAAGTTGGGCTTCTTTTTTGTTCGATCTTATGCTTGTTTGACTGCTTCTATTTTACTTCTTCAAAGTCAACATCTGTCACGTCGTCGTCGTTATCCTTTTTATCACCGGGGGCTTGCTCTTGCTCTCCGGCTTGCTGCTGACCCTGCTGTTGTTCCTGTGTATTCTGGTACATTTCGGTACTTGCAGCCTGCCAGGCAGTGTTCAGTGCGGCCATCGCCACATCAATTGCGGCCAGGTCTTTGTTTTTGTGCGCATCCCTGAGCTCCTGCAATGCCTTCTCGATCGGCTCTTTTTTGTCGGCCGGCAGCTTATCGCCAAACTCCGTAATTTGTTTTTCGGTCTGAAAAATCATGCTGTCAGCGGCATTCAGCTTGTCGATCTCTTCCTTTTGCTTCTTGTCGCTCTCTGCATTTGCTTCGGCCTCGGCCTTCATCTTTTTGATCTCTTCTTCACTGAGGCCAGAGGATGCTTCGATGCGTATGTTTTGCGACTTGCCGGAGGCCTTGTCTTTGGCCGATACGTTCAGTATGCCGTTGGCATCAATGTCAAAGGTCACTTCAATTTGCGGGATGCCCCTGGGTGCTGGTGGGATACCGTCGAGATGGAAGCGCCCGATGGTGCGATTATCTCTCGCCATTGGCCTTTCACCCTGCAGGATGTGTATCTCAACAGAGGTCTGGCTGTCGGCAGCCGTAGAGAAAGTCTCATTTTTCTTGGTGGGAATGGTGGTATTGGCTTCGATGAGCCTGGTCATCACACCGCCAAGGGTTTCAATGCCGAGTGACAGGGGCGTTACATCAAGCAACAGCACGTCTTTGATCTCACCCGTTAACACACCACCCTGGATGGCAGCACCGATGGCCACTACCTCATCGGGGTTTACCCCCTTTGATGGTTTGCGTCCAAAGAACTTCTCTACCAGCTCTTGAATGGCAGGAATGCGTGTGGAGCCACCTACAAGAATTACTTCGTCAATATCAGAGGGTTGCAGCTTGGCTTCCTTCAGCGCAATCTTGCAAGGCTCAAGCGTTGCCTGGATGAGCTTATCTGTAAGTTTCTCAAACTGGCTGCGTGTGAGAGACCTTACAAGGTGCTTTGGAATGCCGTCAACAGGCATGATGTATGGCAGGTTGATCTCTGTTGAGGTTACGCTTGAGAGTTCAATCTTGGCCTTTTCTGCAGCTTCCTTAAGACGCTGAAGGGCCATCGGGTCCTTACGCAGGTCAATGCCTTCGTCTTTCTGGAATTCATCTGCCAGCCAGTTGATTATGACATCATCAAAGTCGTCACCACCCAGGTGGGTGTCACCATTGGTGGATTTGACTTCAAAAACACCGTCGCCAAGCTCCAGGATAGAGATGTCGAAAGTACCTCCTCCAAGATCAAACACGGCGATGCGCATCTCCTTATCTTTTTTGTCCAGGCCATAAGCCAGGGAAGCGGCTGTTGGTTCATTGATAATGCGACGCACCTTGAGGCCGGCGATCTCCCCTGCTTCCTTGGTAGCCTGGCGCTGGGAGTCGTTGAAGTATGCAGGCACGGTGATTACCGCTTCAGAGACTTCCTGTCCGAGGTAGTCTTCGGCAGTCTTTTTCATCTTCTGCAACACCATGGCAGAAATTTCCTGCGGGGTATAGCGACGGTCATCGATTTTTACGCGCGGTGTGTTGTTGTCACCCTTTTCTACTTTATAAGTAACGCGTTCGCGCTCTTTGACAGCAGATTCATAGGTTTCACCCATCCAACGCTTGATCGAGTAAATGGTTTTTTCAGGATTTATAATGGCCTGCCTCTTTGCAGGGTCGCCAATCTTTCGTTCGCCGTTGTCAGTAAATGCAACGATGGAGGGTGTTGTGCGACGTCCCTCACTGTTGGGGATCACAACCGGCTCATTGCCTTCCATCACGGCAACACATGAATTCGTTGTTCCTAAGTCTATGCCAATAATTTTGCCCATTTTTTTATATGTTTTTTGTTTATGGTTCATTTTTACTGTTGACAAGCCAATGTTCAATGATTGTGCCAATGCTGCAATATGCCGGATAATTGAAAATATGGCACTTGTTTTTGCCACATATTGCGGGTAACTGTCAGCAAAATGACAAAACGGCAGATTAGAACCTGGCGATAAGTTTGATGTTTATGAGCCTGGAGGTAAGGTAGTTTGGAATGGCAAAGAGTTGGTTTTCAACATCCTTTATCCAATAATAAGATATGGTGTTACTGATTTCCAACAGGTTAAACACTTCAGCCGTAAGCCATAAAGATTCAAAATGCTGCCAGGGGCTGTTTTCTCTTGCTGTGGTGTGCGGACCAATGATCAGTTTCGAGAAGCCGATATCCACACGCTGGTATGATGGCATTCGTCCGGTGTCTTTGCGCATGTCGCGGGTGGGCGCCCAAAATGGCAGGCCTGTACCATAAAAGAAACCGAGGTGTACCTGGTAGCTTGGATTGCGTGGCAGGAAGTCCTGGAAAAACATGCTGAAGCTAAGCCTTTGATCAGTGGGGCGTGGGATGTATCCGGCAGGGATCAGCTGGCCATCCGGACCGGTTAAAAAGGTGCCTTCGATCTTTTCGCGGGTTTGCATCACCGACAGGCCCGCCCAGGAATCAATGCCCGGGACAAATTCGCCGTGTATCTTGAAGTCGATGCCCGTTGCGAAGCCTTTGGAGATGTTATCTGCAAGATACCGGATGCGCACATTTTCGATTTCGTATGGGATGAGGTTATCCATCAGTTTGTAGTAAACCTCTGTGGTATATAGGAATGGCCGGTTCCAGGCTGTAAAGTTGAAGCTGGAGCCCAGTACCAGGTGTATGGACTGCTGCGCCTTGATGTCTTCGTTGAGCTGGCCCTGCAAATTGCGCAGTTCGCGATAAAACGGAGGCTGGTGGTAGTAACCTGCCGAGGCCCTGAATGTCCATCGGGGCAGCCACCCTGGCTTGTACAGCAGGGTAGAACGCGGGCTCAGGATAAACTGATTGTTGAAGCTCCAGTAATTACCTCTCAGCCCCGCCGTCAAAGCATAGCGACCGTGTGGTCGCAGAAACTCCCAGGTATTCTGCACATAGGCTGAAAACCTGTTTGACTGTATGCTGATACGGGTATTCAGAGTATCCTGGAGCAGTATCATATGATCCGGACGCTGCGGAAGGCTGTAACCGGCTGAGTCGATCAGGCTCCACTCGCTGAGCCTGTCGAAAATGTCTTCGTGCTGAAATTTGACGCCCCATCTGAGGTTTTGTTTATCATTTTCCCAGTGTCCTTTGAGCTCGGCGTTCCACACAATGGCGTTCAGGTAGTTCCTGGCATGGTTAAGAAAAGTACCTACCCCAAGCGGCTCACCCACAGGCTCACCAAAGTCGTCCTGGCCAAAATCGGTTTCCACGCGGTGCAGCCAGTATTGCCCCAGGATGTCAAAGTTCTCCTGCTCATCCGACTGAAACAAGCTGGTTATAAACTGCATTGAGAAATCAGTACCGGGGTCAAAATGCAGCGAAAGGGCACCCATGGTGGTATTGAACTGGTTGACCTCCTGGCCGTCAAAAAACACGGTAAACTCGCGCACATCGGTTATTGTGCCAAAGCGCGTACGCTGAATGTCAGGAATGAACTGGTAGCGGTTGCTGTTGTAATTGCCCAGGAAGCTAAGCTGCCATTCATCTGACAACCGGTAGCCCAGGAGTCCCTGCACGTCCGTAAAGCGTGGCTTGTAGTCGCCCTGTGCATCAAGCGTGCCCAGCAGATACTGGTTTGACTTGTAGCGTGCGCCCAGCAGGTAGGTGAACCTGGCATTATCAGAAACACCTTCCAGATGTAAAGAACCTTCTAACAGGCTCAGGGAAAAAGAACCTGCAAAATCTTCCGGGGTCTTGTAGGTGATGTCAAGCACAGATGCCATTTTGTCGCCATACTGTGCATTGAAGCCTCCGGCTGAGAATTCGATGGCTGCCACAAGCTCAGGGTTGAGGAAGCTGAGGCCTTCCTGCTGGCCTGACCTTACCAGGAAGGGGCGGTAAATTTCAATGCCATTGACATACACCAGGTTTTCATCGAAATTCCCTCCCCTTACGGAATATTGCGACGATAACTCGCTGCTTGTGGAGACGCCGGGCAATGTTTGGATCAGTCCTTCCACGCCCGAGCCGGGGCCAGGCAGGGCGGCGGTGTGGCGGGGATCCAGGCGCGTAATGTCAGCACTCAGCACCTGCCTGTCGAGAACCTCTACGTCGGGCAGCTCAGTAGCCGTGGGGTCAAGGATGATCTCAACATAACGCGTTTCATTGGGCACCAAGACCATTGACAGTGTTTTCGGTTGATAGCCCAGGTATGAGATACGCAAGGTAAATACCTGGTTGGCTGGCACAGGCATTCGAAAGTATCCGCTTTCGTTGGTAGAGGTGCCGCGCGGTGTACCATCTATTGCAATATTTACAAACTCCAGGGCCTCACCATCGAGGTTACGCAAATGACCTTCGAGTATTTGCGCAGATGCGGATAGTGATAAAGCGACAAGCGTTATAAAAAGTGTAAACCTGAGTAGTTGCACAACAACAAATTTATTAAATCGAAACACCCGCTGTTGTCTGGCGCCGTGAAAAGACCGCAGCCCGACGTGCAGCAACATCATTAAATATAACCGCAGAGCTGCCTGAATATTGTTTTGCAGATATCAGAAATGTAATTAATCGCTTCGTTTAAACCTTCCTTCGCGCCAGGCCTTGAAGAAGTCGGCCCAGGCCAGGGGGTC
>SKOK01000318.1 GCA_007120085.1 Bacteroidales bacterium
AGAAAGCTCAAAAATAATCATTCTTTTCTATTCTGATGGGAAACACGAAGCAGGCAGGCTATCAGCAAAGCATAAAAATCGGTCGCACATACTTTGACCGCTTGCCGGTTATTCTGGCACCCATGGAAGACATTACCGATCCGCCATTCCGGCAGCTTTGCAAGGAGCTGGGGGCCGACTGGGTTTATACCGAGTTTATTTCGGCCGACGGCCTGATACGCGATGCCGGCAAAAGTTTGAAAAAGCTTGACATCTACCCCGGGGAGCGGCCCGTTAGCATCCAGATCTTTGGTGCAAACATTGATGCGATGGTGCAGGCTGCCATTGTTGCTGCTGAGGCACAGCCTGACTTCGTTGACATCAACTTCGGTTGCCCCGTGCGCAAGGTGGCCTCAAAGGGTGCCGGCTCGGGCATCATGAATGATGTGCCAAAGATGGAGGAAATATGCCGCCGCATTGTGAAAGCCGTTGACCTGCCAGTCACAGTGAAAACCCGCCTGGGCTATGACCAGCAAAACAAAAACATCGTTGATATCGCCGAGCGTCTCCAGGATTGCGGCATCGCCGCCCTGGCCATTCACGGCCGCACGCGCTGCCAGATGTACCGCGGCACCGCCGACTGGACGCTGACAGGGGAGGTGAAGAGTAATCCGCGAATGCATATCCCAATCATTGGAAATGGCGATATCACCAGCGGGCAGGATGCTCAAATGGCTTTTGAAAAATATGAAGTTGATGGCATCATGATTGGTCGTGCCACAGTGGGTAACCCCTGGATATTCAAAGAGGTCAGGCATTATCTCAACACCGGCAAGCAGTTACCGGAACCGTCTTTTGAAGAACGCCTCGAGGTCTGCCGGAGGCATATCAATCTGTCTGTTGCCTGGAAAGGCGAACGGACCGCCATTTTTGAGATGAGACGCCACTATGGGAGCTATTTTAAAGGGATACACGGGTTTAAACCTTACCGGATGAAACTGGTAACAGCCGATAACCTGGACACAATTCATCAGCTTCTCGATGAAATCAATGAAGTGTTCGGAGTTTAGAGTTTGGAGTTTAGAGTTTAGAGTTTGGAGTTGAGGAGTTGAGAGCACTTTGTATAGGCCGGGCTTGACCTGTCAAACCAAAGTATAAACACCCAAAGCTATTTTGTATTTAATGATTTCTTAACTTGTTTGAACATATATAATTGTATAATTTTGTCTTTTAATTACAATGACATGGATTGACCTGTCAGTTAAAACAAAAATTATGAAACAACAGATTTCGCTTCTGATCATATCAATAACATTCTTATTTGCCGCCATTTCTTGTCAGACGGCACCAGAACCTGATGGCAATGGTCTTCCCAAACCTAAAAACATCATCTATTTCGTAAGTGACGGTATGGGGTACAACCACTTGCTGGCCACCAATTATTTCCAGCATGGCGAAGCAGGTATGCAGGTATTTGAGCAAGACGACTGGGTACACCTGGCGCAGGCGACCCACAACTTGGGAAGGGTTTCAGGCAGTGATACCATTTTTACCAATGGCTATGCACCCCGAAATGCCTGGGAAGATAAGCAGTACGTTATGTATGACTACACCGACAGTGGAGCTGCTGCTACCGCACTCTCAACGGGCAGCAAAAACCTGAGAAGCCATCTCGGTATTGATATTGATGGTGATACCTTAACGCATGTCAGCCAGGCAGCAAAGGCATTGGGCAAGTCCATCGGAGTGGTGAGCAGTGTGCCGTTTAGCCATGCCACACCTGCTGGTTTCGTGGTGCACAACAGCAGCCGGCACAATTATGGAGAGATCGCCAGATATATGCTTTTCCATACGCGGCTTGATGTGATCATGGCTCCCGGCCATCCTTTTTACAATGACAACGGAAAACGCTCAGAAGAACCATCTTACAGGTATGTTGGCAGTGAGGCAGTATGGGAGCAAATTGCTTCAAACGAAGGTCTTACTGAGATTGCAGATGACGAAAATGTCTATTTTGTCCAGGATGTTGATGGCAATGGTGTGCGCGACCCGTGGACTTTCATTGATGCGAGGGAGGATTTTGTTGCATTGGCCAGCGGACCAGCGCCCGGGCGGGTGTTTGGCGTTCCGAAGGTTCGTTCAACCCTGAACCAGGGCAGGCACAGGGATGAGATGGCCGAGATGCCATTCGCACAACCCTTCAATGAAAATGTGCCCACACTTGAGGAGATGACCAGGGCATCACTCAACGTACTTGGGCAGAACAACAAGGGTTTCTTTGTGATGGTTGAAGGGGGTGCTGTTGACTGGGCAAGCCATGATAACCACCTTGGCCGCGTTGTAGAGGAACAGATTGATTTTAACAATGCCGTTATTGCAGCTGTGGAGTGGGTTGAAGCCAACAGCAGCTGGGACGAAACACTGATCATTGTGACCAGCGATCACGAATGCGGTTATCTCACCGGGCCCAACCATCCGGATCCTGTTAACGAACCTGTGGTGAACAGGGGGCAGGGTAATCTGCCGGAGGCACAGTGGAACTCTACCAGCCATACAAATATGCTGGTGCCCTTCTATGCCAAAGGCCCCGGAGCAAATCTCTTTAACAAGTTTGCAGGAGAAAAAGATCCCGTATTGGGACCTTTTCTCCATAACACCGACATCGCCAACACCATATTCCTGATGTGGGGCAAGCCTGAGATAGAAATCCATCGCCTGACATATTAGACAATACATTGTAGAAAAAAACGCTTGTGCTGGTCATTGCCGGCACAAGCGTTTTTTTTATGACAGTCACTGGACTGTGGACATGCAGCTTGCTATTCAATAATAATGTCGTATGGCAGGCGGGTGAGAATGCCTGTCATTTCTTCAATGTGCTGCAGTTGCCTGTAATACGTATAGGCGCTGCCAAGCTCCTTTTGGATCATCCTGTCTTTCACGCCTCCAAAATCTTCAAGAATCCGTGTAAGGAGATCTTTCCTTGTGGGATATTCTATGATGCGGTATTCTTCCAGTTCGGCCAGTTCGGCAGCCTTGCTGATGGCAGCCTGCAAGCCTCCGAACTCGTCGATCAGGCCATTTTGCTTCGCCTCTGAGCCACTCCAGACCCTGCCTGCGCCAAGCTCATCAACCACAGAGAGTGGAAGTCCCCTGCCTTCGGCCACGTGCCCGATGAAGGTGTCATATACTTCGCTGATCATGTCCTGTATCATCTGGTGTTCTGCCCGGGTTAAAGGCCTGGTAATCGATCCAAAGTCGGCAAACTGGTTGGTCTTTACGTTGTCAAAGTTGACGCCCAGCTTTTCATTGAAGAACTCCTGCATGTTGGGGATCATTCCAAATACGCCTATCGATCCGGTGATTGTTGTTGGGTTGGCCATGATCCAGTCGGCTCCGCAGGCAATGTAATATCCACCTGAGGCAGCAACGTCGCCCATCGATGCGATTACTGGTTTTTCCTGTGCGGCCAGTTTTACTTCGCGCAATATGACATCGGACGCCAGGGCGCTGCCACCCGGAGAGTTAATTCGGAACACAATGGCTTTTACATTGTCGTTCAGGCGGGCTTCTCTGATTGCCCTGGCGGTGCCGTCAGAACCAATCACCCTGTCGCCGCCTTCACCGGAAATAATGTTTCCGCTGGCATAAACCACGGCAATCCTGTCGCGCGTGCGGGGTGAAGGCATGCTGCCGGGGCGTGGTGCACGTGCGTATTGTTCAAAAGTAACCAGGTTGATGTCATCATCTTCATCAATGCCCATGTGGTTGCGTAGCACATCCATCATCTCATCATGAAAGGCAACACCATCAATCATATCCCATTCCACTGCCATTGCAGCATTCCTGGTGAACATACCATCGGCTACTTCATTAACATGGTTAATGGTTAATCCGCGCGACCTGGCGATGTCGGCAGTGATGTTGTTCCAGATGGCGCTGATGTAGGCAAGTGTTTGTTCCCTGTTTTCAGGGCTCATCTTGTCAAGGAAAAAAGGTTCACCTGCGCTTTTGTACTCGCCGTGACGAATTACCTGCGGGTCAATGCCCAGGCGGCCAAGCATGTCTTTAATAAAAAAGAGCTCGGAGTTTAAACCCCTGAAGTCGATCATCCCCTCAGGGTGGAGGTACAGCTCGTCGGCAACGCTTCCTAAATAGTAAGCATTCTGCAAATAAGTTTCACCATAACTGACGATGAATTTTCCTGATTCCCGGAAATCATCCAGTGCCTGGCGCACTTCATGAACGGTGCTCCAACCTGCCGGTATAATGCTCAGATCAAGGTATATGCCCTCGATTTTGTCATCAGCCTTCGCTTTTTCAATGTTTTCAAGTAAATCATTTAGGCCAATGCTCTTGCCCAGCGACAGCGACATGAAGTCAAACGAATCAAAGGGGCTTTGACCTCCCCTGTCAACGATTTCCGTGGTAAGCTTCAGGTGCAGCACCGACTGGCTGTCGATGTCAACCGTGTCCCTGCTGGCAATGGTGGCTATGGATGCCAGCATTCCTACCATAATTAAGAAAAACAACACGAATGTGAGAAAGACTCCCAGCATTGATGCAAACATAAACTTAAAAAACTCTTTCATTGGTTGCTTGTTTAAGGTGGATAATAAATTTTAAGTGGAGTAGTCTTTTGTTTTTATGGAAGGTTAAAGGTACAAATTTATTATTTTCACAGTGATTGTTGAAAAACAAAATTTTGTGATACCGTTTTTTTTGTTCAATTTTGTTTTGGATTATGACTGAGCGTATGATGCACAAGGTGTATTTGTTGTTGGGTGGCAATGAAGGGGATGTGCCGCTGGCCTTTAAAAATGCCATGTCGTTGATGACCGGGGCAGGTTTGCGGTTGTCGCGCACCAGCTCGTTGTATCAAAGCGAGGCCTGGGGTGAGGGTGTCAGCGGGATGTTTCATAATATGGTTGTGGAAGCCTTTACTTCAATGTCGCCTTTGGAGCTGCTGAGGTTTTTGAATCTGATTGAGGCGAAGCTTGGCCGCAGGCGCATTGCCGGGGTTGTGGGTGACAGACCTGTTGATATCGATATTTTGTTCTTTGAAGATCAGGTCATTGTTTTGCCGGAATTGATAATCCCGCACCCGCGCTTGCAATTGCGGAAATTTGCGCTGGTCCCGCTATGTGAAATAGCTCCGGACATCATGCATCCATTGCTGGGGAAAACAGCAAGGCAACTGCTGCTTGACACAAATGACAAGCTGTTGGTGAGAAAACTGGATGGCGATGCACTTCAGCGATATTCAAAAAGTGAATAACAGGCCTGTTTGCAGGTTCTGGCTGCCTTGCCATTGTTTGAGGCAGAAACCTTTGACAGGAAAATAAACATCATGATGAGATACAACTACATTGCCGTTGAAGGCAACATTGGAGCTGGCAAGACCTCCCTGGCCACCAGGATTGCCAATCAATTTAACGGAAAACTCATATTGGAGCAGTTTGAGGAAAACCCATTCCTGGCAAAGTTTTATGAGGATCAGGATAAATATGCCTTTCCGCTGGAACTCTCATTTCTTGCAGACCGTTATCAGCAGCTCAAACGTGAGCTTGCCAGCCAGGAATTGTTTTCTGACTTCACGATTTCAGATTATTTCCTGAACAAATCACTGATATTTGCCCGTAAGACATTGAAGGATGATGAGTACCAGTTGTTCAGAACGTTATTCAACATCATGAATGCAAATCTGCCCCGTCCTGATTTGTTGATTCACTTATACGTTGGGACGGGTCGCTTGCAGCAAAATATCAAGCACAGGGGCCGGGATTATGAGCAGCGCATTCCGGATGAATATCTTGAACGGATACAGGATAGTTACTTCAATTATTTGAAGCAGCAGCCGGGTTTGCGCATCCTTGTGCTGGATGTGAACGCCATAGATTTTGTGGCCTACCGTGCGCATTTTGATATGGTGCTTGCTGCGATTGACTGCGATTATCCCAAGGGCATCACCCGTTTGCGGCTTGGTGCACAGCAATAAAAAAACGCCCTGTTTCAAAACAGGGCGTTTTTTTATGTGATAATGGGGGATTTACCTGACGATGTTCTGGAATTCCGCTTGTCCGAAGAACTGGATGAACTCGCGGTCGTCGGCTGCAATGTTTTTAAGGTTGTCGTTGAACCCGATTGCTGCACGCAGGTTGTTGTACAACGCTTGTGCGTCGTTATTTCTTGCGGCAATTACGGCTTTCAGGTAGGCTGAGTGACCACACTGCGGCGCACAGTTCAATGTGTTCATTGCTGCGCTTTGGTTGCCTGCCATCAGCTGGGCCAGTGCAACGTTTGCAAGGCAGGTATGTCCGCTGAATGAAGAGAGGGCTGCCTGGTATTCTCCGTTGATGATCTGGATGGTTCCAATATTGTAATCAGCAGGGATACCCTGTGCTTTTGCTGACCTGAAAAGCGACAATGCGTTTGCATAATCTTTTTGCCAGGCAGCTACTACACCGAGGTTGTTCTGCACATGGCCATTGCCGGGTGCAATCTGGTTTGCTCTTTCAAGGAATCCGGCGGCTTCGTCCAGTTCTCCCATCTCAAGCAAAATGGCTGCTGCATTGTTAAAGCCTTTGTAGCTGCGTGGGAAGAGCTCTTGTGCTGAACGATAGATCGCCAGCTGCGTTTGTGCATTGTCAGTCAATGTCGCGGCAAACAGCAATTCTTTTTCATCCAGCTCGCCAGGGTTGTTTACTGCCAGGCTGGAGATTTCTTCATGAGTCCTCTTGGGTTCGAAAGCATGTACTGTAATTTCTGCACGGCGCAAAGGCTCAAGGATCTTTTCAATTTCTGCATAGATCAGCGTCATATCCTTTATCCTTCTTTCCCTTTCGGCAGGGGCGATCTGTGAGTTGATCACGTTGGCAATGGTTTGCTTGTCAGGAAGGTTGGAAGCATTAAGTGCAACCATAAATCCGTCAAAGTCTTCACCACGGGCACCAACCCTGAGTTCAGGAAGATCAACATTATTGCGGCGGAAAAGATTCACCACATAGTCTCGGCCTGTTTCGGCACGGTTCTCAGACAGCTCCATGTTGAAAGCAATTTCTCCTTCGGGCGATGCCCATGCATTCACTTCAACGGATTTTAATTCCCAGCCCCTGTTAATGAATTCAGTGATTTCATTGATTTTTGCCTGGGCTTCGGCCGCCCTGTTGAGGTCGAGACGCCAGTTCAGGTTGTGGCGCATGTATGCGAAGTAAATGTTCGCAGATTTTGTAATGATCACTTCTTCCTGGTACTCGTGTGGAGCAATTGAAACATGGTGGTCGTTTTTGATCCGTTGAGAGGTATTGATCACGCCATCCGCAACTTTTCTTTCCGGCAGTATGGTTGCCCTGTCGGCATTGCCTTCTTTGTAAAGCTTTGCACGAACATAAAGCTCGGAAGCGAGCATGTCGGGCTCAAAAGCGATCACATTGTTCAGGTTAAAACTGCTTCTCTGGTCACGATTAACCATTGTGCCGGCAGTGGTTGTCTTGCTGCCACGCAGAATGACTGTTTCAAGCTCTTTTTCACCACCGGCATGTTTTAATACAGGGGTGATCTCAACAACTGCCTTGCGATGAAAGTAACCTTCATCTATGGCGCCTGTTACATTTGCTGCCACCTGGCCTCCATGATTCTCCAGTGGGTTGACTTGCGGTGTGTACCTGACTCCTTCATCGTAGTTCCTGACCATCTTGTTAAGGCCACAGCCCGCAAACAGTCCGGCTGTAATAAGCATTACAGCAATTAGTTTAAAGTTAATGTTTTTCATAGTTAATGTTTTGTATGGGTTAATCTTAATGATTTGGTTTAATTGATTTTATGCTATTTTTCTTGTGTTTAAAGGAGTACAAATATAAAAAAAAGTATTTAACATTGTTGACTATTGTAATATTTATAAACTGAGGTGGTAAAAATGCTCATTGCATATTTGCTGTTGCTTGTCAAGTGATTATGTGGTCTGTTGTTTGTTTTACAGCTGTTTGCGGACCCTGAATTAACAATTTTTTATAAACCGGGGTCCTCTTTTGAAATGAAATTTTTAAAAACTTTTTGGCAGATTTCAAAAATTGTTTTACATTTGCACTCCTTTTCAGAGAAATCTGAATCCGGATAAAGGCCCGTTCGTCTAGGGGTTAGGACGCCAGGTTTTCATCCTGGTAACAGGGGTTCGATTCCCCTACGGGCTACGAAGAAAAAACATTTTAATTCATTTTATTTCAGCTAATCATGGCTTATCACAAATCAGCAAAAAAACGAATTCGTTCCAACAATGCCAAAAGGCTAAGGAATCGGTATTACGCAAAGACCACGCGTACGGCGATCAAAAAGATGAGGAATAACAATGACAAGGAAAAAGCAGAGAAGGATTTGCCACATGTTATTTCATTGATAGACCGTTTAGCAAAAAAATCTGTCATTCATAAAAACAAGGCTTCAAACCTTAAATCAAAAATGACACGACACGTAAACAACCTGCAATAATGCAGGTTTCAGAGGCCCGTTCGTCTAGGGGTTAGGACGCCAGGTTTTCATCCTGGTAACAGGGGTTCGATTCCCCTACGGGCTACGGAAAAGACCTTTCGCCAGGAAAGGTCTTTTTTTTGTTTGGTAAATTATTAATTTAGCCCAAATTATTGATTTATCAAATAAAGATGAAAAATAAACCATACAGGCAAATTAGCCCAAACGGCATCAAAGGGTGGGCTGTTGACGACAGGCCGCGTGAAAAGTTAATCTCCAAAAGCCACAGGGTGTTGTCTAATGCAGAGCTGCTGGCCATAGTCATAGGCTCAGGCTCAAATGACCAGTCGGCGGTTGAATTGTCCAAAAGCATACTTAACAGTGTTTCAAATAACCTCGCTGAGCTTGCCAGGCTCGGACTCCCTGAGCTGATGAAATTTAAAGGCATCGGGGAAGCCAAAGCCAGCAATATTGTGGCTGTGATGGAGCTGGGTCGCCGGCGCCGCCTGGCAGGCGAACAGAAAAACACCAGAATTGTCTCCAGCAGGGATGCCTTTGAAATCATCCTGCCGATCATTGGAGACCTGAAACACGAGGAGATGTGGATACTTACCATGAAAAACGGAAACCACTATCACCGCTCCCTGCGCGTAAGTGAAGGAGGGGTAGGCAGTACCCTCGCCGATCCAAAAAAGATATTCAGACTGGCACTTGAAAACAATGCTGCCGGCATCGTGATCTGCCATAACCACCCCAGCGGCAACCCCAGACCAAGCAAAAATGATATCGATCTGACAAGGAAATGCAAAG
>SKOK01000067.1 GCA_007120085.1 Bacteroidales bacterium
GCTGAAAAATTTTACCGCAAATCCATAACCCGCAGGGATGCGTCGTCGTGGAACAGCCGTGTGAACTACATGAACCTCACAGTGAACCGACTGCTTGACCTTTATGGCTCCGGTTCGAAAGGCATTGTATGGGCCCACAACACGCATATCGGTGACGCTCGTTTTACGACCATGAGCCAGCAAGGACAGGAAAATATAGGGCATTTGGCCAGGGTAGAGCATGGCCCGGAAGATGTTTTCCTGGTAGGTTTTGCCACTTACAAAGGAACGGTTAAAGCCGGAGCCCAGTGGGGCGAGAGGATGCAGCGGATGGATGTGCCATCGGCGCCACAAGGCAGCATTGAAGCAATTTTTGAGCAAACAGGGATAGATAATTTCTATCTTGTCTTTGATGATGAAGACCGCACACACGATGCCTTTATGCAACCGCGCGGCAACCGGGCTATTGGGGTGGTTTATAATCCGCAGAACGACAGGCAACAGTATGTGCGCACGATTGTTCCCCTGCGCTATGATGCACTGCTGTTTTTTCGTAAAACAGAGGCACTTACACCCATACACAGGTAGTTACCTTCTGCTGCTGCTAAGCGGCTGGGCAAATTGCTGCACATCTTCTCCGGTGATCTCCTTATCACAGAGGATGGCCAAACGCTCCACCACATTGCGCAGCTCCCGGATATTTCCTGTCCATTCAATTTTTTGCAACTCCTTATGGGCTTCCGTGCTGAATGACTTTGGCGGCATGCTCTGCTCACCCAGCACCTGCTGGAGGAAATGCTCCGCCAGCAGAGGAATGTCTTCCGTGCGCTCATTCAGGCTGGGCACATGAATGAGGATGACACTAAGGCGGTGGTAAAGGTCTTCCCTGAACCGGCCCTCTCTGATTTCATTCTGTATGTCTTTGTTGGTAGCTGCCACCACCCTTACGTCAACATTGATCTCTTTTTCGCCACCTACACGTGTGATCTTGTTTTCCTGGAGCGTGCGAAGGACTTTTGCCTGGGCGGCCAGGCTCATGTCGCCGATTTCATCGAGGAAGATGGTGCCTCCGCTGGCGAGTTCAAAATTGCCCTTTTTCTGCTTCACGGCAGAAGTAAAAGAGCCTTTTTCATGACCAAACAGCTCACTTTCAATAAGTTCAGATGGGATGGCCGCGCAATTCACCTCGATGAATGGACCCTTGGAACGATTACTCAGCTCGTGCAGCCATCTGGCTACCAGTTCTTTACCGGTTCCGTTTTCGCCGGTGATGAACACCCGCGCATCAGTGGCCGCAACCCGTTCTATCATCTGTTTGATGCGGTTAATGGCCTCCGATTCGCCAATCATGTCATAGGTTTTGCTGACCTTGCGCTTCAATACCTTGGTTTCGGTGGTAAGCTGTGTCTTATCCATCGCATTGCGGATGGTGATCAGCATGCGGTTCAGGTCAAGGGGTTTGGCTATAAAATCATAAGCACCCTTCTTAATCGCTTCTACAGCTGTGTCTATGGTGCCGTGCCCCGATATCATCACCACAGCCACGTCAGGATCTGCCTCACGTATCTTATCAAGCAACTCTATGCCATCCATTTTGGGCATTTTTACGTCGCATAATATAACTTCGAATGGTCCTGACGCCATCTGTTCAAGGGCTTCTTCAGCATCCTCGGCCACCGCTACCTCATATTTTTCGTATTCAAGAATCTCTTTCAGCGTGTTGCGAATGCTGCTTTCGTCGTCTATGACCAGGATTTTCGGCATATCTGTTTTTTGTTTGTAAAGATATTAAGAAAGGATGACACTTCTTGCTATGAATGCCTGATCCATTTCCAGAGTTCACGATAGCTGGATTTTTTACCATACATCAGGATGCCGGTACGGTAAATTTTGGCGCTAAACCATATGGTGAAGATAAATCCCATGATCAGCAATCCGGCAGACAGGGCGATTTCCGCGTAGGGCACGCCAAATGGTATTCTCACCATCATGATGACGGGAGAAGTAAGTGGAATGATTGACATCCAGAAGGCCACAGGCCCTGAGGGATTGTTGATGATCATCTGTATCATGATGATGGACAAAAGCAGCGGCACGGTTACAGGCAGCATGAACTGCTGCGTGTCACTTTCATTGTCAACGGCTGATCCAATGGCCGCGAAGAATGCGGCATACAGCAAGTATCCTCCGAGGAAATAGAAAATAAACGACAGTATCATCACCGGAAAGTTAATGGCTGCCAGTCCTTCCATCAACTGTCCCCCTACGGTGTTGTGCTGCTGAATGAGCTCATGCTGTTTTGCGATCTCTTCTGCGTTCAACAGTTGTGAACTTGTTATGTGTACCTGATCGTCAGGGGTAAATTGGAACATACCAGGAAATGAGACCTGTACGATTCCCACAATGGAGAAAGTAAGTATGATCCAGATGAGAAACTGTGCCAGTCCTACAAGCCCAACTCCTATCACTTTTCCCATCATTAGCTGAAATGGCTTGACGGACGATACGATGATCTCAACAATGCGATTGGTTTTTTCTTCCAGAACGCCCCTGAGCACCTGCGAGCCAAACAGGAATATAAATATGTATATCAGGAAGCCTCCAATGAATCCGAGCCCCATGCTGATCTCCGGAAAGTCAGTGGTCAGCTCACCATCATTCTGTATGCGGAAGGCCTGTATCCTCACGGGTGTTTCAATGGCCGCGAGTACCTCCGGATCTATGCCTGCCAAACCAAGCTTTATGCTTTCGTAATCGTGTTTCAGGATGTTCTCAATAAGGAGTTTTGCATTGAAGTTGATGCTCTTTGCTGAGAACAGACGCAAGCTGGAGGGCGCCTGGAAAGCTGTTTCAGGAATGTGGAGTACGGCATCAAACCGGCCTTCGTGCATAAGCGTCAAAGCCTCGTCAACATTCAAAACCAGCGGTGTAAACCTGATGTTGTCAGTATCCGAGAAGCTCTCGTAAAACAGCGTACTGTCGTCAACAACAGCAACGTTATAATCGCTGTCTGACAGCTGGGCAATGAACACGGGCACGATAATGATGGCTGCCATCAAAACAGGTCCCAGTATGGTCATCACCAGGAATGACTTTTTCCTGACCCTGCTCAGGAATTCCCTTCTTATTATGATCGCTGTTTTGCT
Source organism: Bacteroidales bacterium (assembly GCA_007120085.1). GTDB lineage: Bacteria > Bacteroidota > Bacteroidia > Bacteroidales > UBA7960 > PUPG01. Next base: position 3,126 of record SKOK01000067.1, read on the forward strand.
CATCGGGATGCTATTGATGTTTTTTTTTAAGTTCTTAAACCTTCATGGCCATTGATGGATCCATTTTCAAGGGGGAATTTGCCCGTAACCTGCTTAATGAATATGTCGTTCATGCCAGGTGTAAGCTCTTTGAAAGATATGAGCTCGCTTTCAGGCAGCAGCAGTCGCAGAAGTTCGTTTGGTCCGGCATTGTTTTGTATCTTGATGCGTGCTTTGAGGTGTCCCTGTTCTGTGCCTTCATTGATGATCAAATAATTGTCGTCAAGGATGTTCCGGAGCGGTCTGGCAGCACCTTGCAATTCCACTTCGTAAACCTGGCTGGCGTGGTCTTTACGGATTTGGTGAACGGTGCCTTCAAGAATTTTTTCAGACTTATTGATGAGTGCAATATGGTCGCAGAGCTCTTCAACAGAGCTCATGTTGTGCGTGGAAAAAATGATGGTTGCCCCATCACGGCGCAGCTTCAGGATCTCTTCCTTAAGCAGGTTGACGTTGATGGGATCAAATCCACTGAAAGGTTCATCAAATATGAGCAGGTTGGGTTTATGCAGCACGGTGATGATGAACTGGACTTTTTGCTGCATGCCTTTAGAGAGCTCTTCTACCTTTTTGTTCCACCAGGGCATCAGGTCAAACTTTTCGAACCAGGCTTTCAGCATTTTTTTGGCATCGTAAGCATTGAGTCCTTTCAGCCGGGCCAGGTAGAGGGCTTGTTCACCTACTTTCATTTTTTTGTAAAGTCCTCTTTCTTCGGGGAGGTAGCCTATCTGATGCACGTGCTTTGGCGAAAGTTCTTCGTTGCCAAAGAATATCCTGCCTTCGTCGGGACCAATGATCTGGTTGATGATGCGGATCAGCGTTGTCTTGCCGGCGCCGTTAGGCCCCAGCAGTCCAAATATGCTTTGTGCAGGCACTTGCAGGCTAACCTTGTCCAGGGCTTTATGGTTGGCATATTGTTTGGTGATATTTTCGGCACGTAGGAGGGTGTTCATCCTGATTTAAGGTATTAGTTGAAGACATCTTTCATGCGTTCAAAGAAACTCTTTTCGTTTTTTTTCGGCCTGGGCACGAAGTTATCGGATTCCTGGAGTTTCTGGAGCATATCCTTTTCTTCCTGGCTGACCGATTGAGGCGTCCATATGTTGATGTTTACCAGCAGATCGCCCCTGCCGTATGCATTCACGGAGGGTAGTCCTTTGCCTTTGAGGCGCAGCACTTTTCCTGCCTGGGTACCCGGTTCTATTTTGATGCGGGCTTTGCCTTCGAGTGTTGGCACTTCTATGCTGGTGCCCAGCGCGGCTTGCGGGAAACTGATGTGGTGGTCGTAAAGCAGGTTCATGTTGTCGCGGATGAGCTTTTCGTGTGGTATTTCCTCGACGAGCACGATGAGGTCGCCGGGGATACCGCCTCTGGGGGCTGCATTGCCTTTCCCGCTTAGCGCCAGCTGCATCCCTTCCTGAACGCCGGCTGGGATATTGATGCTGATCACCTCCTCTTCTTTTACAATGCCGTTGCCATAACAACTGGAGCATTTGTCTTCGATTGTTTGTCCTTCACCACCGCAGTTGGGGCAGGTGGAGGTGGTCTGCATCTGTCCGAGAAATGTATTTGTGACGCGTGTGACCCGACCTGCACCACCGCATGTTGAACAGCTCCTGAAAGCACTTCCGTCTTTCGCACCGGTTCCTTTGCAGGAACTGCAGGAGACATATTTGTTGACCTTTATTTTTTTCTCAGCACCGTTTAGGATGTCTTCGAGGCTAAGTTTCACCTTGATGCGCAGGTTTGACCCTTTGTTGACCCGTCGGCTGGTGCGTCTTCCAGAGCTTCCAAAACCGCTGAATCCGCCGCCGAAACCACCACCAAAGGCATCACCGAAAATGTCACCAAACTGGCTGAAGATGTCGTCCATTGACATACCCCTGCCATAACCCCCACCAAAATTATTGCTCATTCCTGCATGACCGAACTGGTCATAGCGCGATTTCTTCTCAGGATTGCTCAATACCTCATAGGCCTCGGCTGCCTCTTTGAACTTAGCTTCTGCCGAAGCGTCTCCTGGATTTTTATCAGGATGGTACTTCAACGCCTTCTGTCGGTAAGCCTTTTTGATCTCTTCTGGTTTTGCGTTGCGCGAAACACCTAATACTTCGTAATAATCTCTTTTTGACATCTCTGAAAATAAATTAGTTGGCAACGATGACCCGCGCATGGCGGATCACTTTGCCATTTAAAAGGTAACCCTTTTGAATCTCTTCAATAATTTTTCCTTTTTCCTTTTTATCTTTGGCCTCAATGTGTGTGATGGCATCGTGATAATCTGTATCAAAATCTTCTCCAATGGCCACAATCTCTTCAACACCCTTCTGGCGCAATATTGACTTGAATTTATTGTAAATCAATGTTATTCCTTCTTTTTCTGCATCATTATCATTTGTTTCTGCTGACATACTGCTTGCTCTTTCAAGATCATCGAGTACGGGCAAAAGGGCAATGATCACGGATTCAGATGCAGTTTTCGTGAGTTCAATGCGCTCCCGTGACACTCTTTTGCGATAATTGTCAAACTCAGAGAATAACCTCAGAAACTTGTCATTTGTTTCGTCCAGGCTCTTTTGCAGGCTGTCAGCCTTCTCCTGCAAAGCTGAAATTTCAGACGTGCTGTCAGAAACAGGGTCTTCGGCTTCTGCCTTATCGTCAGTTTGCCCGGTTTCTGTGTTTTGTTCTGCGTTTTCCGAACTCACTTGTGCAGACTGCTGCATATCCTCATTATTAAGATTTTCAGTACTTTTCTTGGCTTTCTTTTTCATTCCCTGAAAAAATTTAAGTTAAACAAAACTTTTTCTTTATTATCAAAAGCTTTGCCATATTATATTAATGGCCATTTTGTCAGCCTGATATGGTGTGGCAGGCAATGTAAGTTCAAACAAGCTGTTCAGATTGTTGGGAAGACGACGGGTGCTTGACAAGCATTTGGTGCCGGCTTTGTTCGCTGAGCTGAAGCAAATGAAGGAGGTTGTTGAAAGTATGGAAGCTGGAATTGCTATTGCTATTGCGGTTTCCTGGTTCTGTTCATTTTTCCTCCGGCTTGTTTTCCCTGAAACTTTTTCTTTTTGCTTTTGGAAAGAATCTCATTGGTGTCACTTAGTTTTACGTCTTGCTGAAGCCTGATCTTTCCATTGGACAATATATTCAGGTGTTGTGCAATTTCTTCATCGTTAACGGCATCGCGGTTCCAGGTAAGGTAAGACTTTTTCAGATGGTTAGCGATCAGCTTCACGAGGGCATCCTTCACCTGGCCTTCTTCCATTTCACAAGCCTTTTCAATGATCTGTTCAATATGCCGGCCATAATGCTTGTAGGTAATGTTGTTGCTGGAGTAATTGAGGGGCTCAGGCTTTCGGGTTAGGGTTTCACGAGAAGGGATAGGGTAAGGCGAGTCAACGTCAAGCTGGAAGTCTGACATGATGAAGAGATGATCCCAAAGCTTGTGCTTGAAATCATTGACATCGCGGAGGTGCGGATTGAGTTGCCCCATCACACTGATCGTTGCACGCGCAAGATAATTGCGCCTGTCACGGTCCTCAATCGTCATGATTTGTTCTATCATTTTTTGAATGTTCCGGCCATATTCCGAAATATTCATTTTCGAACGCGTGGTGTTATATTCCATAAAAATATATGTGGTATTGGTTTCCTGAACCCGTTTCTGGCTTTACAAATCAGGGATCAGCATTTATAGTAAAAAGGGATCTGCAATCAAGCAAGAGGATGCCCGGTGACTTGTAAACGGGCGCACCCTGAATATGTTGCAAAGATACAAATTATTTTATTAATTTACTGAATTGCCTTTAATTCACTATTTTGAGTCTTGCGTACTTGAGGAGCAGTTGTTTTTTTCCTGCAGCAGCAAAGTCAACCGTGGCCTTGGCATTCTGGCCGGCACCCTCCAGGGCGACCACTTTGCCCAGCCCGAATCGCTGGTGCTTGACATTCATGTTGATTATTAGTGCTGAGGGATCCAGAATGGCAAACTCACCGTCGTCCACATTTGGAATGGCCTTAGGTTGTTGCTTCTGTGGCTCATTCTCCGTCAGCTTTCTGAATTTTTTCAGGCTGTCAGAGAAGCTTTCCTGGGCGTCAAACTTTTGCTTTCGGCGTTTTGCTGGCATCAGGTGTTCTATGAAACCCGGATCAAGCTCATCGATGAAACGGCTTGGTTCACAGATGTTGAAATTTCCATAGCGAAAGCGGGTTTCTGCATACAGCACCCAGGCTTTCTTCATCGCACGAGTGAGGGCGACATAAAAAAGTCTTCTTTCTTCTTCCAGTTCATCCTGGCTGTTTAACGAGAGGTGTGAAGGAAAAAGGTTTTCCTCAACGCCGGTGATGAAAACATAAGGAAACTCAAGGCCTTTGGCCGCATGGATGGTCATGAGCGAAACCGTATTCTTGTCTGCAGTTTTTTCGTTTTTGGTATCCGCATCGGTGAGCAGTGCAATATCCTGCATAAATTCATCAAGTGTGCGCAGGGGTGCTTCATCAGTTGCTTCGCCGGTGTTTTCCGGATTTAAGTCTGCTTGCTGAACTGCCGGGGTTTCATCATTGAAGACAACTGCCTCAGCTGTCGGTTCGCTTGCAATATCAGGGGGTTGCATCACAAAATCCTTCAAACCACTCAGCAGCTCTTCGATGTTGTCGCGGCGGTTCAGGCTTTCAGGTGTGCCATCATCAAAATAAAGCTTTCGAATGCCTGATTTGTTGACAATTAGTTCGCCCAGCTCATAGGCATTGAGCTTATAGAGCCGTGCAGCAAAGCTTTTGATCAAGATGACGAATTCGGAGATTTTTCGCAAACTGCCTGTGTGAACCGATACTTTGTGTGCCACAGGGTCTTCAGCGACCTGCCAAAGGGCCTTTCCGGCCTCGTTGGCAGCGATCACCAGTTTATTAATGGTTGTATTGCCAATGCCTCTCGCCGGGAAATTGATGATGCGCAAAAACGCATCATCATCCATGGGGTTGATCAACAGGCGAAAATAAGCCAGCACGTCTTTGATCTCCTTGCGTTGGTAAAACGACACACTGCCATAGATCCGGTAGGGGATGTTGAGCCTGCGAAGGGCTTCCTCGAGGGCCCTCGACTGGGCATTCGTGCGGTAAAGTACGGAAAAGGCACTGTTAGGAAGCTGTTTCTGCTGTATCAGCTCAAAGATGTGGGATGCAACCCAGGCGGCTTCGTCTCCTTCCGTTGCAGTGCTGACGATGCTGATCTTTTCGCCGTGGTCGTTGCCTGTCCATATCTTTTTAGGGATCTGCTTTTTGTTGTGAACGATCAGGCTGTTGGCTGCCAAAACGATGTGTTTTGTTGACCGGTAGTTTTGTTCCAGCTTGAAAATGCTGTGGTCTGGGTAGTCTGTCCTGAAGTTCAGTATGTTCTGGATGTTCGCACCGCGAAAAGCATAGATGCTCTGTGCGTCATCGCCAACCACGCACAAGTTTTCGTTGTTGGCCGCCAGCTTTTTTACGATCAGGTATTGAGAGAAATTGGTGTCCTGGTACTCGTCCACCAATATATACTCGAAGCGCTGCTGGTACTTGTAAAGTACTTCGGGGAAGTCTCTTAGCAACACGTTGGTGTTGAACAGAAGATCGTCGAAGTCCATGGCCGATGCTTTGCGCAGCATTTGCTGGTACAGGCTGTAAATAAGTCCCAGCTTGGGTTTACGTGCTAATTTATCATTGTTCTGGATCTCAAAGTCTTCATTATAATCCTTGGCAGAGATCAGGTTGTTTTTAGCGTTGGAGATGCGGTTGAGCACAAAGCCCGGTGCATAGGTCTTGTCATCAAGTTCTTGTTCCTTCAATATCTTTCTGATGACGCGCTTTGAATCATCGGTATCGTATATCGTAAATTGTGAGGGGTAGTCAAGTTTATCGGCTTCAGCCCTGAGTATGCGGGCAAAAATGCTGTGAAAAGTGCCCATCCACAGGCCTTTTGCTCTGGAAGGGTCGACCAGGCCGGCTACCCTTTCACGCATTTCACGTGCAGCCTTGTTTGTAAATGTCAGTGCAA
>SKOK01000295.1 GCA_007120085.1 Bacteroidales bacterium
GAAAAAGAGTTAAAGAAATTGAAATAACTAAAGACCCGCGCAGCGGGCCATTAACGGCATATTTTTAAATCATGAACGAAAAACAAAAAACCATAAAAAGCCCGGTTACCATTTCGGGAGTTGGGCTGCATACAGGCCAGGAAGTTACCCTCACAATCAAACCGGCATCCGCAGGAAGCGGCATCCGCTTTTTGCGCACCGACATTGGAGAAGGGGCATTTCTGGATGCCGATGCGAGCCTTGTTATTGATACTTCAAGGGGCACAACACTCGAAAGTGAAGGCATCAGGGTTGCTACAGTCGAACACGTGCTGGCCGCCATTACAGGCATGGGCATTGACAATGCCATCATTGAGGTTGACTGCCCGGAAACACCCATTCTTGATGGCAGCAGCAGGCTTTATACCGAAGCGATTAGCAAGACCGGCACCGTTGAGCAGGAAGCGTTCAAAGACTATTTTGAGATCAGGGAACCCATCCGGCTTTACCACGAAGAAAAAGACTGCGAGATCATTGCCGTACCCTGCGAACATTATCGCATCACAAGCCTCATTGATTATGGGTCGAAGGTACTGGGACATCAGCACGCCAGCCTTGATCATATCAGTAAATTCAATGAAGAGATCAGCAGCTGCCGCACTTTTGTTTTTCTTCACGAGCTTGAATTCCTGCTCGCACAAAACCTTATCAAAGGTGGTGACCTGAGCAATGCCATTGTTTTTGTTGACAAACCGGTCAACCAGCAAGAACTTGACCGTCTGGCACACGTACTGAACAAACCAAGTGTCTCCGTACGCAAGGAAGGGATACTTAACAATCTGGAGCTCAACTTTCCTAATGAACCCGCCAGGCATAAGCTGCTCGACATCGTTGGGGATCTGACGCTGGCCGGTAAACCAATCAAAGGCCATATCATCGCCCGTAAACCAGGACATGCTTCCAATGTGCTGTTTGCCAAATTGCTCAAAAAGCACATAAAAGCACGCATCGAACAAGAACAGATCCCTGTTTACGACCCCAATAAGGCGGCAGTTTTTGACATCAACGACATTAAGAGGATGCTGCCACACCGACCCCCGTTTTTACTGGTTGACAAGATTATTGAGATCACTGATGCCTCAGTGACCGCAATCAAAAACGTCACCATGAACGAAGCATTCTTTGTAGGTCACTTTCCAAATGAACCAGTGATGCCTGGTGTTCTGCAGATTGAAGCCATGGCACAGGCAGGTGGCATTCTGGTTCTTTCATCGGTCAATGACCCTGAAAACTACAACACCTACTTCCTCAAAATTGACAATGTACGCTTCAAGCAAAAAGTGGTACCAGGCGATACGCTTGTATTTAAAATGAGCCTGCTGGCACCCGTAAGAAGAGGCATTTGCCATATGCGCGGCGTTGCATATGTGGGCAGCAAGGTAGTCATGGAAGCCGAAATGATGGCTCAAATTGCAAAGAAATAATTCAAACAGACAACACGAACCTTACACGGTCTTCTTACCCGGGCACCAGGAGTAGGGAACCTTAGAAAAATTAAAACCTGATGAATCAACCTTTAGCATACGTACATCCGCAAGCAAAAATAGCCGAAAACGTTGTCATTGAACCGTTTGCCACCATCCATAAAAATGTTGTCGTTGGCGAAGGCACCTGGATAGGCTCCAATGTAACTATCATGGAAGGAGCAAGAATTGGCAAAAATTGCCGCATTTTCCCGGGAGCAGTGATCAGTGCAATACCACAGGATCTGAAATTTGACGGCGAAGAAACCACGGTAGAAATTGGCAATAACACTACTATACGGGAATTTGTCACCATTAACAGGGGCACAAAAGCCAGCAATAAAACGGTGATTGGAAACAACTGCCTCCTGATGGCCTACGTCCACATAGCACACGATTGCTATATTGGCAACCACTGCATTCTTGCCAATGCTGCCAACCTCGCCGGACACATTGTCATGGACGATTTCGCCATACTTGGCGGACTATCAGCCGTGCACCAGTTCGTGAACATCGGGGCACATGTGATGATCTCCGGAGGATCTCTCGTGAGAAAAGACGTTCCACCATATACCAAAGCAGCACGCGACCCTCTTTCCTTTGTCGGAATAAACTCAATCGGCTTGAGAAGAAGAGGCTTCAGCAGCGAAACCATCAATGAGATACAAGACATATATCGCATCATCTACCTGAAAAACCTCAATGTAAGCCAGGCCGTAACCTATGTTGAAACTGAAATGCCTGCCACCCCCGAAAGAGATGAGATCATCAGCTTTATCAATAAATCCAGCAGGGGCATCATGAAAGGATATTCCTATAAGGAAAAATAAGCCTCATTCCCATGTGCCCTTGCCATTGAGTTGACTGGCAACCCATCAAACCTTCGTAAACATTAAACCTGCATGATACAGGTAAATATAAATGACTGCGGTAAAAAATTCCGGCAAAAATGGGTGTTCAAAAAACTGTCTTACTCATTTGAAGCAGGTGAAAAGTATGCCATTACAGGTAAAAACGGCAGCGGAAAGTCCACACTGCTAAAGATGATCGCAGCATACATCACTCCAAGCAGCGGAAATATAGAATGGGGACTTAATGGCCAGACAGTAGCACCTGAAAATGTTTTCCGGCATATTGCAATGGCCGCCCCATACATTGAGCCAATAGAAGAATTCACCCTGCCCGAATTGATTCAATTCCAGAAAAAATTCAAACCTTTTCAGCATGCTCTATCAGAAGATGACATCATCAATTTGTCCGGGCTGGAAGACAACAGAAATAAAGCAGTTAAGTTTTTTTCATCTGGCATGAAGCAAAGAGCATTGCTTAGCCTGGCCCTGCTAAGCAGCTCTCCGCTATTGCTTTTGGATGAGCCATGCGCCAACCTGGATGCCGATGCACGTAAGTGGTACGCCAAACTACTCGACAAATACGGCTCGGACAGAACCATTGTCATTGCCTCCAACCACAACAGGGAAGAATATCCGGGATTTGAACACATTATCACATTGTGACCAGGTAGATAATAGACGATGTGGATGCTTTCCTTGACCGGAATAGGATTTTTTTTTGTAATTTTGTGCCACATTTTTAAAACGTCTGATTAATAACTATTTATGGCAACAACAGCAGATTTTCGGAATGGCTTGTGTTTAGAAATCAACAATGAGCTATACACCATTGTAGAGTTCCAGCATGTAAAACCGGGAAAGGGAGGTGCATTCGTACGCACAAAAATGAAGAACCTCAAAACCGGAAAAGTACTGGCAAACACCTTCAATGCAGGTGTCAAGGTCAACGTAGCCCGTGTAGAACGCAGGCCTTACCAGTTTCTTTACAAAGATGACATGGGGTATCACTTCATGCATTCCCACGATTTTGAACAGATCAGCATTGAAGAACACCTCATTAACGCTCCGGAGTTTTTAAAAGAAGGCCAGGAGGTTGATATAGTTTATCATGCTGATACGGAAACACCATTAAGCTGCGAGGTGCCCCCATTTGTGGAGCTGGAAGTAACCTATACCGAACCCGGTGTTAAAGGCGACACTGCCACCAACACGCTGAAAGCAGCCACTGTTGAAACAGGCGCTACAGTGAACGTGCCCCTGTTTATTGAGACCGGCGAAAAAATCAAGATAGACACCCGCTCCAAAGAATATTCAGAGAGAGTAAAATAAACTGCCTGATGCAATTAACCCCTCCCCTTCCCCTAAAACAAATAGCCGGAATCATCGACGCAGAGTTTGATGGCGACCCGGCCTTTCAGGTTACGGGTATCAATGAGATCCATAGGGTAGAAAAAGGCGACCTCACTTTTGTTGACCATCCAAAATACTATAAGAAAGTACTGGATTCGGTAGCTACTACTGTCATCATCAATAAAAAAATGAGTTCGCCCAATGGAAAAGCACTGATTTTCTCCGATGATCCCTTTCGCGATTTTGTTTTTCTGATCAAACAGTTCCGTTCTTTTGAACAGGCATCGGCCATGATCAGCCCCACCGCAATCATCGGCCAGGGTACAGTAGTGCAGCCGGGTGCCTTTATCGGCAACAATGTCATCATTGGAAAGAACTGCCTGATACACGCAAATGCCAGCATCTACGACCACAGCATCATTGGCGACAATGTCATCATACATTCGGGTGCCGTGCTGGGCGCCGATGCTTTCTATTTTAAACGCAGACCCGATTACCACGACAAACTGGAGTCATGCGGCAGGGTGATCATTGAAGACAATGTAGAGATCGGTGCAAATACAACCATCGACAAAGGGGTGTCGGGCGATACAACCATCGGAAAAGGAAGCAAGCTTGACAACCTCATACAGATAGGCCACGACACCATCATCGGAAAAAACTGCCTCTTCGCAGCGCAAGTTGGCGTTGCAGGATGCGTTAACATAGAAGATGACGTGATTCTCTGGGGGCAGGTTGGTGTTCAGAAAGACCTTACCATCGGTAAAGGGGCCGTGGTGTTAGGGCAATCAGGAATCGCAAAATCGCTTAAGGGCAACACAACCTATTTCGGATCACCCGTGCAGGATGCCAAAGCCAAAATGAAAGAACTTGCCATCATGAAAAGACTGCCTGAGATTATCGAAAAGCTTTCAGAAAAAGAGTAAAAAAAACCTGCGGCACAAGCCCTAAGGCAAAAATGTCAAGGGTTCAATCTTACCTAATCATAGAGATACTCGGTTTGGCCTATCTCACCGGGAGTATATTTTGAAGGACATTTCAGCAGAAGGCTGCTCGCCAGAAAACGATCGCTTTCAAATTTGCCGATCAGCACAACCTCATCTGACTGTTCAAAATCCTGTGGCTTGGCTCCAAAATACAACACCTCTGCCTCCTCTCCATCTTTGTCAACCATGTGAAATGACAAAATGAGCGTGTTGTCTTCCACACGTTCATGAACCGTCTTGCTGCGATTTAGCTCACCAATGATATGAAACTCCCGGCCAGGGTGTAAACGCGCTTCAGCAAAAGACGCATAGGTGTCGGCATTATAAACAAGGCTGATGATCGCACCAATGGCCACTACGATAAATATTAACCCTATAAGATGTGTCTTCTTCATTTTTTATTCTGCTTCAGTTAATTCATTTCCCTCTTGGAGCTCTTCCAGTTTTTTTAGCTTCTTTTCAGAAACAGCAATGCGTCTTTCTATGTAGAACAAAAATACGATAATTCCCAGGAAGATCACCAGCAGCAAAAGTGCCACCACCATTATTTTTTCTCCAGCCATGTCGTTATTGGTTTTCAGTAATTTCTTCTATTTTAAAATGTATCCTGATGCTTCTGTACAAAATTGTGAACAACCACCAGGCCATGATGAACCAGCCGGCAATTGCAGGGAAAAACACCTTGCGCATTTCGGGAGCAAGGTCGCCGGTTGACAGTGCAGGGTTGCCATCAAGGCCAGGATGAATGGACGCTGATGCAAGCCGGGGCAGTATCATGATAAAAATAAAGAACAGCACAAAAGCAAATACGTTGTAAACTGCGGCAAAGCGAGCGCGTTTCTCCCCATCATCCAATGAAGCACGTAGCAACATATATGCCAAATAGGTAAGCACTCCAACCACGGCCCCATTCAATTTTGGATCGTTTACCCAGTAGCTGCCCCAGGTAAATTTTGCCCAAATCATGCCGGTAAACAGTCCCAAAACACCAAACAGCAGGCCTGTAATTACCGAGGCAAGGGCTTTTTGATCATCATCCGCCTTGTTGTATAGCAAATACCTGATGCTATAAACAAGTCCGACAAACAATATGAACATCATGCCAAACCACATGCCGACATGGAAATATATGTTACGGATGGTTTCGTGGAGCACTGGTAACAATGGCACTTCAAAAAAGAACCCTCCAATGATTACATAAGAAAGCAGCAAGATCCCTGCATATTTCCACCAGTTACGGTAAAGCGTTTGCATCATGGTACATTCATTATTCTTTCCAAATATAAGGAAATAAAATGTTAGACAAAACAAAAGTGATGGCAATCAGAAGCACAATAACCAGCAGGTCAGGCGCTACGATATGGAAATCAGTGCCATTTATGGATAATCGTGAAACCCTGATCAGCAGCAGCAGAAGCGGCAGTACCAGGGGAAAGCCCAGCACGGCCATGAGGGTAAAGTTGTTGCGTGCCCTGGCGGCAATGGCAGATACAAGACACAGCACTGATGAGAATCCCAGCATTCCAAGCATCATATTGGTGAAAAATACCGGAAACGATTCAACGGGGTTTCCCATAAAGGCAACAAAAACAAAGAAACCAGCGATTGCCAGACACATCAACAACAAGGCGTTGTAAATGATCTTCGCTACGATCACCTGGCGAGGTGACACCAGGGCATAATAAAACAAATGGCGGTTTTCGTGCTCCTGAATGAAAGCTTTCAGAATGGCATTGATGGCAGCAAACAGCAAAATGATCCAGAACAGGGCATTCCAGCTGTTTACGGAAATAATGCCATCGAAAGCCAGATAGGTAAGAAAAACCGTGGAAACAAGGTACAGCAGAATGCCGCTAAGGGCGCTGTGTTGCCGCCACTCCAGCGTTATCTCCTTTCGAATCAAAACCCATATTGCCGGTGCTTGCATCCAGAATCAAGATTATTCAGGCAAATATAAACCAAATTACCATTATGCCAAACATTAATCATCAGCCTTTAAGCTATTTTGGCAGTTATGGACTGGTTTTAAATCAATATAAGATGTCAGCACTCTTCATTTCAAGGCAATCAATGGTAGCTGAGGGCAAGGTAAAGAAAAAGGCAGACCCCTTTCCTGGTGCACTTTCAGCCCATATTTTGCCTTTGTGTTTGTCAATGAATTCTTTGCAAAGAACGAGACCCAGGCCTGAACTGGGCTCCCCGGTTGTTTCTGAGTGAGAGGAAGTATGCAATTTTTTGTCGATCTTAAATAATCTTTTGAGGGTTTGCTGGTCCATGCCAAAACCCGTATCACTGACTTTCACGAGCACCTTTTTCTTGCTGCTCTGTTCTGCAGATATACTAATGATGCCACCACCGGGCGTAAACTTTAATGCATTGCTGATCAGGTTTCCCACAAGAGATCGCAGCATCCTCTGATCACCATATACCATAAGGTTTTTTGGAATATTAACCTGTATGAAAATGTTCTTTTGATTAGCAGCATCGCTGTAAGTTCTCACACAAGATTCAGCAAGCTTTTTAAGAAATATGCATTCAGGACTGAATTTTACGCGTCCACCCTGCAGTTGCGACCACTCAAGTAAGTTCTCAAGCAGCTTGTACACATTACGGGCAGACCTGTCCACAGACATAGCATATTCGCGAATCTCCTCAATGCTTAACCTGGCCGATTCATCTGCGATAAGCCTGGTAAGGGCAAGCAATGCCGTGAACGGACTCCTCAAATCATGCGCGATGATGGAAAAGAGTTTATCCTTTTCTGCGTTGATCCTGGTGAGTTCTTCTTTATTCTTAAAAAGCTGGTCAAGCAGTTTTGTTTTATGCACAATTAATGCAATCTGGTTGGCAGCGATGATGCCAAACTCCAGTTCTTCATCTGTAAATTTATGAGGCTCGCTATAACCGATCAGGACCGCACCAAGTTTCTCATCATCAACGATCAGCGGAAGGCCAAGCATCGACTTTGTCGGAAATTGCTGGGCTATATGCGGGCTGAGGTATGGTGTGTTGAAAACATCTTCTGCAACCAGGGGCTTACCGGCTTTGATGACAGAAGCCGTCATCGTCACTTCGCCAGGGCGGATTTCTGAAATGGCATACTTCTTTCCTACAGCTCCCGTTGCAGCTATGGGGATGGTTTTCTGATTTTCTTCATCCCAGATCGTGATGTAGATCATATCCGACAAGAGCAGCTTATGCATATGATTGGCAAGCAGCTGAAACAGGTCAGGGATAGATGACTGTGTGAGTGCCAACCTTGTGATCTCAATAAGATGCGATAAAAATCGTTCCCTAGATGCCATATATAATCTTGTTTTTTCGGCGCAAAAAAATGTCTTAGATGCTAAAAAACAGGCAGCTTAGGCCGTTTAAACACCATTAATTGTTACATTCTAAAATACAAATATAGTCAAAATTTTTATATTTTGCAGACCAATCATAAAAATAACTCGGCTGCAGCGGTTAATTTTCTATAAACACTGCCAGTGAATACGAAATAAAAAAAGCGGACAATTTAAATTGCCCGCTTTCGGGTGGCTAATGGGATTCGAACCCACGACCCCCAGAACCACAATCTGGTGCTCTAACCAGCTGAGCTATAGCCACCGTTTTTAGCGCTGCAAATATACATTTTTTTTAATTACTACAGTCAACGCAATTAAAAATTTGACCAAAAAAATAAGTCAAAAGTAAATCTGAAAATGCAGCAAATATCCTGCCATAGAAGAGCCTCAACCATCAGTTCAAACAAAAAAACAACACAATTGCAGGATATCATTATATTTGCCGTGTAGGTCAGTCAATAAACCGGAATGCTGCAATGAAAGATAACAGTCTAAAAATAGGCTTACTAACAAATGACCGAATCATTCCCGATTGGGTATTCGACTGCTTAAACAAAATCCGCCAGTCATCATTTGCCGAACTAAGCCTCATCGTCCTTAAGCATTCCGGATCAGACCAATCAAAACACTTTCAATCAAACGATTACAGACCCAGCCTGATTTTTTCTCTCTACAGTAAGTTTGAGCATTTGGCATTCAGGCCCAAACCCAATGCGTTTGAACCCAAAAACATAGATGCGCTTGGTTTAGAACGGCTACCACAAGTATTGCTCTACCCCAATAGTCCTGCCGGTCACAATCCCAATCAATCGCTCGAAATAATCCGATCGCTTCATATTGATGTACTGTTCAAGCCCGGTCCGGAACCTGTGAACAGCGCACTGGCCAGCTGCGCCAAATATGGTGTTTGGTCATTTCACCCAAGCCCGGCAAACAACAATTACACCGATTTTGCTGGCATCAGCGAAGTGCTTGATGCCAAGGGGACCACGCTTGTCAGGCTGATAAAGCTTAAAGACAAACGGAGCAATGACGAGATACTGCATGCCTCTTCATTTTGCACCAACGAGAACAGCATCAACTGGAACAGGCATCATTATTTCTGGAAAGCAAGTTC
>SKOK01000128.1 GCA_007120085.1 Bacteroidales bacterium
CCGTTATACGGCTCCCGCCGTGTGATGTCGTCGTTAATTGGTGTTAGCATGATATTTTTCACTTCCTCGAGGTCTTTTGTTTGCCCCAAAGCCCAGCCCAGCTTCACCCAGGCCACCTCGGGCAGCATATTTTCGGCCGGAACGACGCCCAGAGCCATCATCTCGCGACCGGTTTCATAGACAAACATCTGCACATAGCCCCAAAGCGTTTGCACCGTCATATACACTGCCACCCCTTTTTTGTTTGCCCTTTCGAGGGCGGGATACAGTGGTTTGTTTACGTGCCCCAGGCCGGTCCCGGCAATGATGATGCCCTTGTAGCCATTGTCAACCAGCGAGTCAACCATGTCGGGCATCATATTTGGATAGTAGTAGATGATGGCCACCTTTTCTTCAAAATAGGGCATGATCTTCACTTTTCTATCCTTGCGGCGGCTGTTATACTCTTTTTTGATGGGAATGACACCGTCTCTTGAGACCCTTGCGAGTGGGATGTCTCCTATTGTACGAAAAGTACTGCGGTACGATGAGTGCATCTTGCGCACCCGTGTGCCGCGGTGCAGCAGGCCATATTCGTCGGATGTCGGGCCAAACATACACACCATCACCTCGGCAATATCAGCATTTCCAGCGGTATAACAGGCGTGCATCAGGTTGAGTGCTGCATCCGACGAGGGCCTGTCTGATGAGCGCTGTGAGCCCACCAGTACGATGGGCACCGGGGGGTCCTGTATCATATATGTAAGAGCTGCTGCAGTATGATGCAGTGTATCAGTGCCATGGCCAATTACAATGCCATCAATCCCATTCTCTATCTCCTTGCCGATGGCTACGGCGAGCTGCTTGTATTGTGCCGGGCCCATATTTTCACTGAAAACCGCAAACACCTTCTCTGTCGTAAGGTTACAGATGTCAGCCAGCTCGGGTACAGCACCATACAGTTCACCGGGCGAGAAAGCGGGGATCACTGCGCCTGTGCGGTAGTCCAGACGGCTGGCAATCGTACCGCCCGTACCGATCAACTTCACCTTTGGCAAGCCTTCCGTGTAGGGGAACTCCTTTTCCGGGATCTTGTAGTTGGCCTTCTTGTAACCCGTTTCCTTCATTGCGATGATGTTGGCTACGTCGATTCCCACATTGTAGCCTGTCGGGATTTTCAGCACGATATGCCTGTCGTCGTCGTTTTCTGACCGCGGCAGCACCGTTCCCACAAAATTGCCCCGGCTGGTTTCAATGGTGGCCTGACCCCAAACCCTAACATTAAAATTTTTTAAAATCTTCAGGGCCTCGCCCTTATATCCCTGGAAAAAATCTTCGCTCATTATTTTTTTATTTTGTCTTTAGCCCTGTGGCGTGACAGCAGGGCGCACAGTTATATCTTGTTTTTGGCTCACAGGTTGAGCCTGGTTTCTGTTACAGGTCAAGCCCTGTGAGGTGACAGGTCAAGCCCTTGGGGTGACAGGTCAAGCCCTGTCATTACGGTGATACGGCTTTTTCAATGGTCTTTTTTAAACTTTTTAGTGATATGTTGCCCAGGGCATTGGCTCGC
Source organism: Bacteroidales bacterium (assembly GCA_007120085.1). Lineage (GTDB taxonomy): Bacteria > Bacteroidota > Bacteroidia > Bacteroidales > UBA7960 > PUPG01. The sequence continues at coordinate 1,550 of SKOK01000128.1, forward strand.
AGCTGCCCCATCATCCAGTTAACCTCAGCTTCTTTGCCTTTGGTATGGCGGATGCTGGAAAATTTTCTTTTCAAAAACTCCAGATTTGCCACAACCCTTTCAGCATCCATTTCAATAAAATTCAGGCTGATTAATGCTGAATCAAGGTCCATCTTTGGATGCTCATAGATAACAGGCAGCATGGGTTTTATCAATTCTCTGTCAAGTTTGCGCTGCTTCAGAGCTTTCATCATATCAGCAATTCGGCTGTATTCAAAGCCGGTAGCTTTGTCATAATGTCCTTCAACATATTTAAGCCTGTGGCCGAACAGCGTTCCCACAAAAACGGGGTCTTCCTTTTGCAGCTCCACCATCTCTTTTATCAGCGGGAAGAGGTTGTTTTTCAATATGTAAGTATATGTATCTTCGGGGATGCCCCATTTTTTCATGGTGTGATAGGCCTCAATGGTTGTAACCGGCAGATTCTGTCCCAGGCGATGAATGTCTTCATCTTTTAGCGGGATGGGTTTTGAATCTGTATCCGGATACATCCTGTCGGCACCAGGCAGTACCCTTTCAAAAATGGTGGTGCCATCTTCAAACGACTTCCTGGTTTCGTTAGGCACGCCTTCAAATGCCCACCGGCAGCGTTCGTCAATGGTTTCTAGGGCTGTTGGGATGTCATCAGCAGGGCCCCAGAACATCAGCACGGCATCATCGGCCTTGCTGCCCAGCATTTTTCGCAGTTTCTGAAAAACATCCTCCCCTTCCATTGGCTTGAGGCTGTCGTTCGAGCACATATTTGGCTTTTCTATGCAGGCGATCACTTTGAGGCGGTCACTGATCTCATCGGCAAAGACCTTTCCCGGTTGTGTAAAGTGTGATAAGATTCCGTGAAAGCGTGGCAGGTTCACACCATAAAGTTTCATGCCGGCATTTTTCAGGCTCTTTAGTGCTTTCGACTTAAAACTGAAGTCGCGCGAGTCGAGCTCCTGGTGATGCATCTTCCATTCTGAAGGCTTCTTGATTTTCTTGAGAAGCTTTTCGCGGATATGCAGCAGTGCCCACTGGCGGAAGGCTTCATTGTGGGTGAGCTCCGGTATCCATTTAATGTGCGCCACCCCTTTGATCTCGACCCGTGTACCGCCACGGCAGCTCACATTCACATCTTCGCGGGCGGCACCCATGCCGGTGCGAACCTTACCCGTGCTGCGGTTTAGGAAGCGAATCACCTGGCAGGCTTCGGCTACCTCATCGGGATTCACCATATCAGGGTAAGTCACCGTTTCAATAAGCGGCATCCCCAGCCGATCGGTTTTATAAACCCTCCAGTGACCAACATCCGATATTTCACGACATGAGTCCTCCTCCAGGCTCAGCTGAATGAGGCGCACGGTCTTGTTGCGTAGCTGAATAGCGCCCTCCACACCAATGATGGCAGTGCGCTGAAAGCCTGTCGGGATGCTCCCGTCAAGGTACTGTTTGCGGGTGATGTGTATCTCGCCGACGATGTTCAGCTTCTTCAGCAATGATATCTGGATGGCGATGTCAATGGCTTCCCGGTTAACGGGAAAAGGTGGAGTGTCGTCCACTTCATAGGTACAGGTGGTTTCATTTTTGATGCGATACACCACGTTTTTTCTGGTTTTGAACTCCATCAACGCCGTGCCGTCATATTCACCAAGTTCGCTAAGTGTTGGGCGCATATGCCGGATCACCTCAGCATCATAGCTGTCATCATCCTGATAAACACCTGCCGGGCAGCGGCAAAACAGTTTTTCTTTGGTGTCAAGCTGCTGGTGCACTTCGAGGCCCGACATGAAGCCGATGCGGTCATAGTCGTTCTGTGTGGCTCTTTTGCGTGGCACATAGCCGATGGCCTTCATGCTTTCGCGATAATTAGTCACCGGGGAGTATTTCTTCTTCATCTGTTTATATTTCGGTTTGACAGGTCAAGCCCTGTGAGGTGACAGGTCAAGCCCTGTCATTACACAATTTCCTGTTATAATATATTTTAGTCCAGTCAAGCCCGGCCCATACCAAGGGGTTCACAACTCCTCAACTCAACTCCGAATTCCGAACTCCGTACTCTGAACTTATTTTATTCACTTTTTCTAAAAATTACGTTGCGTTCAGCCAGGTAGTCCATTACAAACTTGTAGCAATCTTCATCTATTCCTATCAGTTCGAGCGGGAAAACACCTTTACCATTGAAATGGCCACCAAGAATGAGTTCTGCATTGGCCGTTGCCGTAAATCCTGTTGTACGGGCCATTGATGAGAGTTTCTCCTTCTCATCATATTCATCATAAAGATCATAAATAATTTCGCATGCTTCACCATCTTTTTTTCCTGCCAGCCTGATGCGCATCACAGTAAACTCGCGCTCATCGGGGTCCAGTTTCCAGTCGCGGATCAGCACTTTGCTGGTAAAGTCTATGGGCCTGATCTTTTTGTTATTCACGGTAATCGTATCTTTGTCAAAAAAACCGGCCGTTTTCAGTGCCTGGATCAGTTGAATGTGACCGGGGTAGCGCAGGGTTTTTTCTTTCATGTTGGGGATGTGCGACATATTTAAAAGCAATGACCGCAGGCCATCTGTGTAAAATGCCTCCAGGGTGCCCACCTTTTCGAAGAACATCATTTCCGGTTCACTCATCGCTGGCTTTGTCATGGATTTACCCTTTTCAACAAAACGTGCCGGACGGGTATATTCCTCCACCACATCCACAGGAGAAAAAGGGGCTTTGTAAAAAAACGGATACACTTTCACAAAGGGAAGTCCACCCACCACATATTCAAAGGTATCAATTTCCATTTGCTCATTGTGATAGCCCACGATGAGGTTGGGCATGCCCGGGGCCACGCCGCAGTCGGTAATGGCAGTAACGCCATTCTTCGCTGCCAGGGTGTTGAGCTCCATAAAGTCCTCCGGCATGAATGAAATATCAACAATGTTTTTTCCTGCTTCAATCACCGTGCGAAGGGTATCGAACCCCATGAAGCCGGGAACGGCAGACACCACCAGGTCATATTCCCTGACGAGTGACTGTATGCTTTCTTCTTCCATAAGGTTTACACCAATGGTTTTTATGGAATAATTTTCGGAAAGATATGCCAGCGAGTCCTGATCAATGTCGGCGGCCGTCACATCGTTTTTCTTTGAAAGGTCAATGGCAATGGCCTTTCCCACCATTCCTGCCCCCAGTACAATAATTTTATGCTTTCCCATCTCTGAAACAATTTATTTATTTAATCATTATTTGGTGCTTCCTGTGTTTTTTTTGCGTCAACAATTTCATAGCTGCATCGAATTGATCGTTTGCCAGGGTTGCTTATAACCACCAGCCATGAACCCGTAACCACGAACCCCTAACCTCAACCCTTTTAAACTTTGGCTAAATTAAAAAAAAAGCTCATATAATGGCAGCAATGTTTTTGAATGATTAATTTTGCATTGCAGCACTTGTTAGGCAATCAATCTTTTGAATCAACAAAGAGCCATGCACATATACCAGCAATCTGGTCAATTTTCCGGCAGAAAAAACGTACTGAGGGGCATCATCCTTGCTGTGGCCCTGGTTTTGTTGTGGAGGTTATTTGTCTTGCAGATTGCAGATCCTTCATATAAGGCTTTTGCACGCAGCAATTATTTGCGCCATGTGACTGATTACCCTGCCCGGGGGTTGATCTATGATCGCAATGGGGAGTTGCTGGTATATAATGAAGCACATTATGATTTGATGGTCATACCCGGCCAGGTCAGAGATATTGACACGCTTGCCTTTTGTGAGCTTCTGGGCATAGAAGTTTCCGCTTTTGAGAGCCGCTTGCTGCAGGCCAGGCGTTTTTCACGTTTCAGGGCCTCTGTTTTTGAACGTCAGATATCAAAAACCACCTTTGCTGCTTTCCAGGAAAAGCTTTTCCGTTTTCCAGGATTTTTTGTCCAGCCCCGTACTTTACGAAGATACACCTACCCTATTGCAACGCATACCTTTGGGTATGTGGGGGAAGCTGGACCCAACGTCATTCAAAACGATCCCTATTACAGGTCAGGAGATTACATTGGCATAAGCGGCCTTGAACGTGCTTACGAGGAAGAGCTAAGGGGCTCTAAGGGTTTGCGGATTTGGATGGTTGACGTACTGAATCGTGACATCGGGCCGTTTCAGGAGGGTCGTTACGACACCCTGGCTATCGCCGGCAAAGACCTTTATACCACCCTCGATGCCCAACTGCAGATATACGGAGAACAACTAATGCAAAACAAGCGTGGTAGCATTGTAGCCATTGAACCGGCCACCGGAGAGATCCTCGCCCTGGTGTCGTCACCTTCCTTTGATCCGGGATTGCTGGTGGGCAGGCAACGCACGAGAAACTACCGCATGCTCCAGAACGACACACTTAAGCCGCTATTCAACAGGGCTTTGATGGCTCAGTACCCACCAGGCTCGGTATTTAAGCTGATTAATACGCTGATTGCACTTCAGGAAAATGTTGTAGATGCATCGACCACCTACGGCTGCTCGGGCATTTACCATACCAGCGGCATCAGCGTCAGGTGCAGAACGCACCCAAACCCGGTAAATGCCATAAGCGGCACCCAACATAGCTGCAATACATACTCCAGCATCATTTTCCAGAATACTATTAACCAAAGCCGTTTTGAGAACATACAACAAGCATTTACAAACTGGCGCGACCATGTAGTCAGTTTTGGGCTTGGGCAACAGTTCGGCAGCGACCTGTCGCACGAGCTAAGCGGACTGGTGGCTACCTCCGACTATTATGACAGGCTTTACGGGCCCAGGGGATGGCGGTCTCAAACCATATTATCACTTGGCATTGGCCAGGGAGAACTGGGTGTAACGCCCATGCAGCTTGCAAATATGACTGCGGCCATCGCAAACAAAGGGCACTACATCACGCCTCACCTTGTAAAAGCAGTCGGACACAAAGAAAACCCATCTAACAAAAATGCAAACATCAATGAAATAAATATTGACAGACGACATTTCGAAACAATCGCGCATGCGATGCACCTGGTCGTAGAAGACGGAACCGGACGTTTTTCGCGCATCCCCGGCATTGAAATGGCAGGAAAAACAGGCACGGTGCAAAACCCTCACGGCGAAAATCATAGCGTATTCGTAGCCTTCGCCCCGGTTGATGATCCGAAAATCGCCATTTCCGTCGTGGTTGAAAACGCTGGTTATGGCTCCGTTTGGGCTGCACCCATCGCCAGCCTGATGATTGAAAAGTATCTGAACAGGGAGGTTAACCGGCAGTGGTTCGAGCAAAGGGTGCTGGATGCCAAATTCTTAACCACACAACAATGACAAACAAATCATACACCCTACACCGACTTGATAAAGTGGTTCTGCTGCTCTATATCCTGCTTGTGATCATAGGCTGGTTCAATATTTTCTCAGCCGAATATACCCAGGCACACAAACATATTTTTGACATGAGCACAAGCTATGGCAAACAACTTTTGTGGATAATGACCTCAGTCGTTATGGCGGCGGCCATCCTTATCCTTGATGTAAGGTTTTTTACAGGACTGTCGTGGGGTTTATATGGCCTGTTTCTTTTATTGCTGATCGCAGTTCTGTTTGTTGGTGTCGAGATCAATGCTACCAAAGCCTGGTTCAGGTTTGGAGGCTTCGCATTTCAACCCTCTGAAATTGCTAAATATGGCACAGCGCTGGCGCTCGCAGCATTTATAAGCACAAAAAAAGGCAACCAGCCTGATATTAACAGTCGAATTAAAGCAATTGCCATAATCGCAATCCCGGCCATGCTGGTATTGATGCAAAAAGACGTTGGCACTACGCTGGTTTTTACATCTTTCTTCCTTGTCCTTTTCAGGGAAGGTTACATTGGCGGACTGGTCCTGTTTTTTGCAGGCCTTGCCGTAACCCTCTTTGTCCTGACTCTGATGTTTAATGAGTTCATAATTATTGGTGCATTGGCAATTGCCGGAATTATTTTCGGAATATTTCTCAGAAAAAAAGCATCTGCATTGTGGCAGCTGGCTGCACTATTTGCTATTTTATCGGCATACGTATATTTTGTTGACTATACAATGGATAACATCCTCGAACCCCATCATAAAGCCAGAATCGAAGTACTGATCCATGATGGAATGGACTTGCAGGGTGTCGGATACAACCTGCATCAATCAAAAATTGCGATAGGCTCAGGTGGCCTGACCGGCAAAGGCTTTTTACAGGGGACACAAACACAGTTCAACTTCGTGCCTGAACAAACCACCGATTTTATCTTTTGCACAATCGGCGAAGAATGGGGCTTTGCAGGAAGCATCATGATCATAACCCTGTTTGTGTCGTTGCTGTTCAGATTAATATATCTGGCAGAAAGGCAGAAATCAGCTTTCAGCAGGGTTTTCGGATATAGCGTGGCCTCCATCATCTTTTTTCACTTTGCCATAAACATCAGCATGACCATTGGACTGGCACCTGTGATCGGTATTCCATTGCCAATGGTCAGTTATGGAGGCTCCTCATTGTGGGGAATTACACTCCTGCTCTTTACATTCCTAAAGTTTGATACCAAACGTAGTGAAATGATGTAGAACGCAAATTGCTAAACTTAAGCTGACCAGACCAGACTTGTCAACCAAAACACAAACACATGAAAATCGCATTTTTTGGAAAGATACTGGAACCTGCATTTATAGAAACCTTCAGGCTTTTAATTCGCACCCTTGAAGAGAAAGCCACCAGTTTCCAGGTTTTTGAGCCCTTTTACAGGCAAATGGAAGGCCATGTTACCTTCAATAGACCCGTTAAGGTAATTGCAGCCGGACAGCTGCCGGATAAAGATACATATTGCATGATCAGTATCGGGGGTGATGGCACATTGCTTGACACCATCACCATCATTCGTGATTCGGGCATCCCCGTGCTCGGTATTAACACAGGCCGTCTTGGGTTCCTCTCAGCTATTTCAACCGATGAAATTGCCTGCGCTGCAAAAGCCCTTATCGCCGGAAATTACTCAATAGACAAACGTACAATGCTGCAGCTGTCATCACCGTCAAATATATTTGAAGACTTCAACTATGCCCTGAACGAATTGACGGTGCTGAAACGTGACAATTCCACAATGATTTCCATTAGTGCGTATGTAGATGACCTGTTTTTAAACACCTATTGGGCTGATGGGTTAATAGTTGCAACGCCAACAGGCTCAACAGGATACTCTTTGAGCTGTGGCGGACCAATTATATCTCCTGAAAGCAACAATTTAGTAATTACACCCATTGCTACACATAACCTTACCGTACGACCAATTGTGATTCCCGATAGCAGCACAGTGAAACTTACCATATCAGGACGTACACAAGACTATCTCGTTGTACTTGATTCCCGCTCAAAACCACTTAATACAACAACTGAACTTATCATTCAAAAAGGACATTTTGTCACCAATCTAATATGTATTGGACAGAAGGACTTCTACAAAACCATCCGAAACAAGCTGGCATGGGGGCTTGACAAAAGAAACCGCGGGTAAAATATTATA
>SKOK01000159.1 GCA_007120085.1 Bacteroidales bacterium
ATGAAACAGATAGAAATTCTTGAAGCAGCAGTAAACAAACTAGAGAGATACACCGATCAAAAGCATCTCGTGATAGGCTTTGATGGTTTTATAGATGAGATCATACACGTTGTTAACAAGCGTAAGAACCCCGAAGAATACGAAAGAATAACGGATATCACTGCTTTTTCTGAACGAATTGCATCCGTAGCGGGCCTCAGTGCCAACATTGAACTGGTGCCCACACAGACGAAACTGGGAGGCAACGGACCTATCATGGCCAACGCCATCATTGCCCAGGGACAGGATGTGACTTATGTTGGTGCGATCGGGAAAGATGCAATACATCCGGTGTTCAGCAGTTTTGCCAGCACCTGCCACAAGGTTTATTCCATTGCAGACCCCGGACACACGGATGCACTGGAGTTTTTTGATGGCAAGCTGATGCTTGGAAAAATAAAAAGCATGGTGGACGTAAGCCTGGAAAACATTTTAAAGCAACTTCCGGAAAAAGAGCTCATGGCATTGCTTGCAAAAACCGATATGGTGGCATTTACCAACTGGACCATGTTATCGAACCTCAACGGCATCATCGAAAAGTTTGGCGAGATCATCGGTGGCCTGGAGCAGAAACCAACCGTGTTTATCGACCTTGCGGATCCAAAAAAACGAACCAGCAATGATATCCGGGAGGTGTTGTCGCTGATAGCCAAACTTCCGTGCGAAAGCATCCTGAGTATGAACCTCAGCGAGTCAAGCATCATCAGCGAGCTGCTGGACATCAAAGAAGAAGCACTTGTGCCACGCACTGCGCAAATCCGCGAAAAATCGGGCATCAACGGCATCGTCATTCACCCGCTTAACGGTGCAGCCATCGCACACGAAAAAGGAACATTATGGGTAGATGGCCCCTATACAAGCGAGCCAAAGCTCACCACCGGAGCCGGCGATAACTTTAACGCTGGCTTCTGCAATGCCTGGCTGGGCGGCTTCGAACCCGCTGAAAGCCTGATGATGGGCGTTTGTACCTCAGGGTTTTACGTGCGCAATGCCAGGTCACCACAAAAGCAAGAGCTGCTAACCTTCATGAAGGAGTGGCTTGAAACCAATTGCGGCACAATCTAAGAAAATAAAGCACGCGCAGAACACTAATCTTAAGATACAATTCCATTGATGCAAAACCGGCATATCCAAACAATACTGCTGACCATTCTGGTTACAATGCTCTTGTATGCCTGCGCCAATGTGGTAGCACCTACCGGTGGTCCCAGGGATGAAGATCCACCCAGGGTAATCCGGAGCACGCCACCAAACTTCTCTACCAACTTCGATGACGATCAGATTCGCATTTTCTTTGATGAGTTTGTAAGGCTGCAAAACATCAGGCAACAGTTGCTGGTATCACCACCGCTCGAAAAAACACCGGAAGTCAGGATACGCGGACGCTCCATCATCATTGAGATCGAAGAAGAACTCCGCCCCAACAGTACTTACAATTTGTTTTTTGGCGATGCCATCAGGGACATCACCGAAGGCAATGCCATCCCAAACTTCCAGTTTGTGTTCTCAACCGGCGACTATGTTGACTCCCTGTCGGTAAGGGGCCAGGTGACCAATGCCTTTCACCATGATCCGGAAGAAGGGGTTTACGTGATGCTGTACGACAACCTCAATGATTCCGTCCCCTACATCGAACGCCCGGTTTACCTTGCCAAAACCGATAAAGAAGGCCGCTTCCTGATCAGCAACATGGCCGATGGCGAATACCTGATGTTTGCTCTCCGCGACAACAATGCCAATTTCTTATACGACCTTCCAGACGAAAAAATTGCTTTTATCGACTCCCTCGTGCGACCTGAGTACGTTGAACCTTTGCCCACTGCACTCGAAGTACCTGGCCAGCAGCCAGAATCCACGGAAAATGGCATCCCAGATGAAGAGCTGCAATGGCTCGAGGTGGAAGACACTGCCCCGAAACCAGAAGAAGCACCGGAAACCAGGGCAACACACCATACCCTATATCTTTTCCAGGAAGCTGACACCCTGCAACGCATTACCTCAGCCACGCTGATAAAACGCGGACTGCTTGCCATCTCTTTCAGGATACCCTATGACTCAGCACACGTGCGCGAAATCCGCCAGCCCTTCGATAAAAACTGGCACATCCCGGAGTTTAACACCACCAAAGACACACTGAAAATCTGGTTCCCCGAAACCGCCAGAGACAGCCTGTTTCTTGAAATCCTGGACAGGGATATAATCCTCGACACCATCGCCAGGTCCACAACGCCACGGGCAAGCCGCGATAGGACAACGGAAGCGGATACCCTGCCAAAAGCCCTCAATATCTCATTCAACTATCGCAGGGCCACCGCAGTGCCATTTTTTCAGCCCCTCGGGATCATCAGCGAACACCCGCTGCAAACCTTTGAACCATCCAAAATTGAACTCCTGGCCCACGATAGCATTCCCGTTGAAACAAACCTCCACTTCAAAGACGATGTTCGCCGCACAGTGCTGTTGGAGCCGCTGCCCGAAGAAGGCACACCCTATGGCATCAACATCATGCCCGGGGCCTTCACCGACATTTTCGGACTTACAAACGACACCATCCAAACACGCTTCAGCACAACCACCGTCGAAAACTACGGCAACCTCATCGTCGTCCTGACACTTCCGGAACAAGAGCAACAGTATGTGCTGCAACTCCTCGACCGCGACCGGAATGTGCTCCGTAAAAAAATCATCCATAAGGACGGCACTTACAAGTTTGAACATCTCTCCGCCGGAAATTACGGGCTGCGCCTGTTCCACGACATAAATGAAAACATCCGCTGGGATACAGGCAACTACCTCGAAAAAATCCAGCCCGAACCCGTGTTTATGTTCCCGGAAAACATCCAGATCAGGGAAAACTGGGACGTCGAAGTACCCTTTGAGCTCCCATAAAAAACCCAAATACCCTCTCTGCTGGCTCACCAACCAAAAACCCATTGAAATCGTAGATCTTTTATCACTTTTTTTATCAAAGATCATCCCATTAACGAATTAAAAAACATATCTTTGCATAAAAATTCACAAGCTATTTTGTTAAAGACTTGTTTAATGCTAATTTATTAACAACTCTATCTGGAAAACCTGTTTTGGAGCCATTGTAGAGAAGTTTATTTGCCTGGAATTGTGGTTTCTCCGGATGGGAACTGAAAGAAAGGAGCTGTAAACTGAGAACTGTGAACTGTGAACTCTTAACCATGAACCCGTAACCATAACTACCATGAACATTTCACACATTGAACACATCGGCATCGCCGTAAAAAACCTTGAAGAGTCCATTAAGTTTTATGAAGAGGTGCTTGGACTTGAATGCTATAACATTGAAGAAGTGGCTGATCAGAAGGTGCGCACAGCATTTTTTATGGTAGGGCAAACCAAAGTAGAGTTGCTTGAGTCAACCGATCCGGAGGGGCCCATAGGAAAATTCATTGAAAAGAAAGGCGAAGGCGTTCACCACATGGCCTTTGCAGTGAAAGGCATTGAAGATGCCCTGGCAAAAATGGACGAAAAGGGAATCCGCCTTATTGACAAAAACCCCCGCAAAGGGGCTGAAGGACTCGACATTGCATTCCTGCACCCGAAATCCACGCACGGCGTGCTGATGGAGCTTTGCGAAGACAAAAACAAATCATAACCTCATAACACAACGCTTGTATGGCTTTTGAAGACAAGATCAAAGAATTACTGGAGAAGCGGGAACTGGCCAAGAAGGGTGGCGGCCAGAAAAGAATCGACGCCCAGCACCAGAAAGGCAAACTCACGGCCAGGGAGCGCATCGAGCTGCTACTTGATGATGGCAGCTTCGAAGAGTTTGATATGTTTGTGACCCACCGGTGCACCGACTTCGGACTCGAAGACAAGCACTTTTATGCTGATGGCGTCGTAACAGGCTATGGCACCATCGACGGGCGCGTTGTATATGTCTTTGCCCAGGACTTTACTGTCTTCGGAGGTTCTTTGTCGCTGGCTTACGCCGAAAAGATCTGCAAGGTAATGGACAAAGCCCTGAAGATGGGCGCACCTGTCATTGGCCTCAACGACAGCGGCGGTGCACGCATCCAGGAAGGTGTGAACAGCCTGGCCGGTTATGCCGACATCTTCCAGCGCAACATCATGGCATCAGGCGTGATTCCACAAATCAGTGGCATCTTTGGACCCTGCGCCGGCGGCGCTGTTTACTCACCAGCACTTACCGACTTCAGCATCATGACAAAAGAACACAGTTACATGTTTGTGACTGGCCCCAAAGTGGTAAAAACCGTTACGGGTGAAGTGGTTACCGAACAAGAGCTGGGCGGCGCACTAACGCACGGTACAAAGTCGGGCGTTACCCATTTTATCGCTGATGATGAACGCGAAGGCATTTTGCTCATCCGCAAGCTGATCAGCTACCTGCCACAAAACAACCTTGAAGAGCCTCCACTGGAACCCTGCGATGACCCCATCGACAGGCTCGAGGATGAGCTCAACACCATCATACCTGAAAACCCGAATAAGCCATATAACGTCAAGGACATCATCTATTCGATCGTTGACTACAGCGAATTCCTTGAAGTGCAACGTAACTATGCACCCAACATCGTGACAGGCTTTGCCCGGTTCAATGGTATTTCAGTGGGCATCGTTGCCAACCAGCCCAACTACCTGGCCGGGGTGCTCGACATCAACGCTTCACGCAAGGCCGCCAGATTTGTGCGCTTCTGCGATGCCTTCAACATCCCGCTTGTTACCCTGGTTGACGTGCCTGGCTTCCTGCCCGGCACCACACAGGAATATGGCGGCATAATCATTCATGGCGCCAAACTGCTCTTTGCCTATGGCGAAGCCACCGTGCCAAAAGTGACCGTCATCCTGCGCAAAGCATACGGAGGGGCCTACTGCGTGATGAGCTCCAAACACCTGCGTGGCGATATCAATTACGCCTGGCCAATGGCCGAAATCGCAGTGATGGGACCCAAAGGTGCCATTGAAGTATTGAAAAACAAGGAAATACGAAATATAGAAAACGAAGAGGAAAAAGCAGAATTCCTCGAAAAACACGAAGAAGATTACAAAGAAAAGTTTGCCACACCTTACAATGCAGCCAAATATGGATATATTGATGACGTGATCGAGCCGCGCAACACCCGATTCCGAATCATCAGGGCATTGCAGTCGCTGGCAACCAAGAAGGATGTGAATCCACCGAAAAAACATTCAAACATTCCATTGTAATAATCTGCGGATTAAATCATCCACAGATTACACAAATTGAACGGATTAACACAGATTAGGCAGATGGTTTTATATTTTCATATACTTACGGCCGGGGTGAATGGTGAGCCGTTGGATGCAGCAAAGACGTTTGCGCAGCAGGACCCCTATGGTTTCATTATGGCAATGCTGGGGATGGGGATTGTGTTTTCGATACTCATCCTCACCTATGTTATTTTTTCAAATACGCCCAAGCTGTTTGCACCTGCTTTTAAACAAAAAATGAAGAACCTTTTTAAAAAGAAACTGCCCGAAATAGCTGAAGCGGAAACAGAAGATGACAGGGATGCTGTGGTTACAGAATCCGACCTCACGGGAGAAATCAATGCTGCTATTGCTGCAGCCATACATTTATATCGGTCAGAGTTGCACGATTTTGAAGATACCGTAATTACAATGAAAAAGGTTTCAAAAACATATTCACCCTGGAGTTCTAAGATTTATGGATTGCGTAACCTCAATCAGCCATAACGAACATCGATTGTCGGTTGAGGCCTTTCTGTCATCCTGAACGAAGCATAGCGGAGTGAAGGATCTGTTTGAGGCTGAGAGATTCTTCGCTATCGCTCAGAATAACAGGAGACACCGAACCAGTAACTCATAAGCATGAATTAGTAACCAGAAGTTAACAATTAGCAACCAGAAACCAGCAACCAGAAACTATAGTCTGATGAAGAAATACAAGTTCACGATTCACGGCAACGAATACGACGTTCACATCAAGAGTGTGGAAGACAACATCATTGATCTGGATGTCAATGGTTCAACCTACAAGGTAGAGGTTGACAAGAGCATTCAGCCGGCCAAGACGCCCAAGCTGGTGCGTTCGCGTGTAGCGCCACCACCACAGGATAGCACCCCCGAGGAACTCACTGGCGTCAAGACATCCCAGGCTCCGGCCGGAAAGATCAGCTCACCACTTCCGGGTACGGTAATTAATATTATGGTCAGGGAGGGCGATACGGTGAAGGTCGGGCAAAAGCTCATGATCCTGGAGGCCATGAAGATGGAAAACAACATAGATTCCGACAAGGATGGCAAGGTAGTTTCCATACCTGTCAGGCCGGGACAATCAGTAATGGAAGGTGACACCTTAATTGAGATAGGAGAATAATTAGACCATGGATATCGGATTCTTCAGTTTTATTTACGAACAGCTGGTTGAGTTTGCCGGCCACACGGCTTTTTCAAACCTAACCTGGGGCCACGTGGTGATGATTGCCGTGGGTTTGTTTTTCATTAACCTGGCCATCACAAAGCATTACGAACCACTCTTGCTAATCCCTATCGGTTTTGGCATCATCATCGGGAATATCCCGTTTGACCTGGAAGCAGATCTGCAGATAGGGATCTATGAAGAAGGCAGTGTGTTGAATATGCTTTACTTCGGTGTGCAGCGCGGTCTTTATCCGCCCATTATCTTTCTGGGGATAGGGGCAATGACGGACTTCAGCTCGCTGCTCTCAAAGCCACGGCTAGTGTTGCTGGGCGCAGCTGCGCAGTTTGGAATCTTTGCTGCCTATTCTTTTTCCTTATTCCTGGGTTTTGAGCCAGACCAGGCAGGCGCCATTGCCATCATCGGCGGCGCTGACGGTCCAACGGCCATTTTTCTTTCATCAAAACTCGCTCCGGAGTTCATTGGTCCAATAGCCATTGCAGCCTATTCATATATGGCGCTGGTGCCAGTGATACAGCCTCCCATCATGAGGCTGCTGACCACCAAAAAAGAGCGTGTCATCAGGATGAAGCCGCCGCGTGCCGTCCCCAAGCAGGAAAAGATCATATTTCCCATCGTGGGCATATTGCTCACAACCTTCATCATGCCCACGGCCTTGCCACTACTGGGAATGCTATTCTTCGGAAACCTGTTGAAGGAAAGCGGTGTAACCAACAGGCTGGCAGAGACCGCCCGCTCGTCGCTGGTTGACATTGTAACCATCTTTCTGGGATTAACGGTGGGAGCTTCCACGCAAGCCACCGTATTCCTGACCACCGAATCGCTGATGATCTTTGGCCTGGGCGCTGCAGCCTTCGTCATCGCCACCTTCAGTGGGGTGATCTTCGCCAAGGTCATGAACTACTTTTCCCCTGCCGACGATCGCATCAACCCGCTCATCGGTAACTCCGGCGTATCGGCAGTGCCCGATAGCGCCAGGGTGTCACAACACATCGGCCTCGAATATGACAAGACAAACCACCTGCTCATGCATGCCATGGCAGCCAACGTCTCAGGCGTCATTGGCAGCGCCATCGCCGCAGGGATATTGCTAAGTTTTCTTGCTTAAACTCTTTATCAAGAAAGCTCATTCTTCATGTCCAATAATATATTCTATTTGATCATAAAGCTGGGGAATCTTGTTTGTTATTACATCATAAACAATTGAATAATTGATTCCCATGTAATCATGAATCAATCTGTCTCTCATGCCAGCCATATGCTTCCATTGAACATGACTCCATTTTGCTTTAAAATCAGCGGGGATTTTCTTAGTTGCTTCACCAATGACCTCAAGGCTTCTCACTACTGCACGTTTTTGGACCTCATCCTCAATGAGCATATCTTTGGAGAAATCATTGACGGTTACTGAAAGAATAAACTTACACTCATCCCTGATATGTTTTAAATATTCCAAAGGGTCTTTAGACATATAAAACCTCCTGTAATATTTTTGGGCCTATGTATGGGCTTAAACCGTTTTTCGTAACGATATCAACTTGTTGATTTTCAAACATGTTTTCAAATAAATCATATGCTGCCATCAAGTTATCATAACTCTCCTTGTCATCTTCAAAATCAATCAATATATCAATATCGCTCGTAGCAGAATGATTGCCTCTTGCATACGAACCAAACAATCCCACTCGCTGAACACCATATTTCAAGAGCTCCTCTTTATGAGCCCTGATGGTCATAATTATATGGTTTTTGGTAGTCATTGGTTCATTAGTTTAGATTATAAATGTACAAATAAACCATAACTTAAACAAAAAGTTTACAAACATACATCTGCATTGACACATCTGCACATTTACACATTTGCACATTTGCACATCTGCACATCTACAAATTTGCACATTTACTATATTCCCTCAAACACTTTGTACCCCCAGGGTTCCAGTTCAATGCTCATTTGGCGGTCAAAGGTTTGTACTTCACCGGTAAAGAGCTCGCGGTAGGTGCCGAAATGCTGTTCGCCCATGAGCATCGGACGGTGGGCCTCATCGGCGAGGTTCAGTACCACAAACACCCTGTCGCCATCCTTTTCGCGCACGAAGGCAAAGATCTGGTTGTCGTGACAGGTGTTTACCCTAATGATATCACCACCGTGGGCGCCATTCCATAAGGCTTTGTTGCGCGCCTTGAGCCCCAGCAGGGCTTTATAGAAATCGTGGTATTTAAAGTCGCCCCAGTCGATTTGGTCTTTCTCAAAAAACTCCAGCATACGATCAAAACCTGCTTCCTGACCGTTATACAACAACACCATGCCCGGCACGGTGGCTGTTAGTACGGCAAAGGCTTCCACACCATCGCCCATGCGGTCAAACTCAGTGCCAGCCCACGAATTTTCATCGTGATTGGTGATGAAATACATCTTGTATGAGCCGACCGGAAAGTTACCGGCATTGTATTCGAAGAAATAGTTGTCGATGGCCTCAACATTTTTCTCCCCTTTGGCCACATCATTCAGGATATGGTGGAAGCGCCAGCCATATCCAGCCTCGAAGGCCTCTTTGTGCAGCTCCGGGTTTTCAGCTTCTGCCAGCA
>SKOK01000025.1 GCA_007120085.1 Bacteroidales bacterium
ACATAAGGATAAATAACTGTCAACCGCGTGCTTAAAATCTTTTTCAAGTTGCTCACCTGTGTGTCCCTCATAAGATATAAGCCCTTTGACCCCAAGCACTTTGCCAAATAAAAGATTATCCTCAGGGCTGTATTCTATACTGCCCGTATAGCCTTTATATTTCAGAAATTTCATAGTTTAAGCACCTCCCTAATTTGTTTGAGTTGATATTTCTTTAATATCCCATTGGGATGGGGTTTATGAAACATGATTGGCACCCCGTTTTTGCTGACAAATCGAACCCGTGAACCCGATGTTTTACCCTTTTCAACTTCGTAAAACCCATAATAATTCAATAATTTCACCACTTCATCATAATGAAAATCAGCGGGTATAGTTAAAAACCGTGCAACAAGTTTATCTTTCTGGGTCATTATACAAAAGTAACCAAATATAGTTACATAAACAATTTTTAATTTATTGAAAAACATTTATATATTTGCATACGAAGTATTCTGTTTCTAACCAACACCCGGTTGCCATGAAAAACATCGCTACATTTTTATTAACCGTAATGCTGCCGCTGCTGATCATCACCATCGTACTGCGTGATGCAGGCAGAGACAACCTTGTTTTGGAGGATTTGCGTGAGGAGTATAGCATTCCGCACATTCCATCCGTTGATCACAGCAAGCATGCAGAGCTGCAGCGCGAATTTACCAATCCGCATGAACTCACGGCCACCTGCCTGTCGTGCCACACCGAACGCGGAGAAGAAGTGCTGGCCAATGCGCACTGGAACTGGGAGCGCGAAGCCTACATTGAAGGCCGTGGCGTCACATACCTTGGCAAGCGCAACCTGATCAACAATTTCTGCACCGGCATCCTGTCGAATGAAGCAACCTGCAACCGCTGCCACATAGGTTATGGCTGGGCTGATGCCAGCTTTGACCACAGCAATCCCAACAACATTGACTGCCTGATATGCCACGACAACAGTGGCTTATATGACAAAGCCCGCGGTGGCGCAGGCTATCCCGTACCCGGGCTTGACCTGGGAAAAATCGCCCAACAGGTAGGCCTCCCGCGCAAGGATAATTGTGGCTATTGTCACTTTTATGGCGGAGGCGGAAACAATGTAAAGCACGGCGATCTGGAACGAGCCCTGCTCACTGCTTCCTGGGAGGTTGATGTGCATATGTCGATGGAAAACACACATCTCGAATGTGTTGATTGCCACAAGACGACAAACCACCAGATGCTGGGCCGTTATTATGGCGTTTCGAGCGAGAACACTCAGCGTGCCACCTGCGAAAGCTGCCACACATCCATGCCCCACGTAAACAATAAGTTGAATGAGCATACCATTAAAGTGGCCTGCCAAACCTGTCACATCCCCGTGTATGCAAAAGTAAATCCCACAAAAATGCATTGGGACTGGTCAACAGCCACTGACCGGCGAGACGGAGAACCATATGAAATCCTTGATACACTTGGAAATCTCCTATACACTTCCATTAAGGGCGACTTCCACTGGCGGCAAAATGCCGTTCCCGACTATGTCTGGTTTAACGGTACTGCTGACCATCACCTGATTTCAGATGTCATTGCCCCGAATGATACGGTCATATACATCAATACATTATTTGGAGATGCCCGCGATCCCGATTCACGCATTCACCCCGTGAAGATACACACCGGACGGCAACCCTACGACACTGAATATCGCACCATCATCCAGGCAAAGTTATGGGATGCTCAGCCAGGGGCCGGCGCACTTTGGGTTGACCTCGACTGGGATGAAGCAGTGCAAAGAGGCATGGATTATGTAGGCATGCCCGTATCAGGAGAGTTTGACTTCATTGACTCCAAAATGTTCCTGCTGGTCAACCACATGGTTTCTCCGGCAGAGCAGGCGCTCTCGTGTGAAGACTGTCATACGCGTTCAGGCGGCAGACTCGAAAGCATTGAAGGGATATACATTCCCGCGCAAACTACTTATGCCGCCATTGACTACTTTGGCTTACTGATGCTGCTTTTTTCATTTATAGGTATAGCAATTCACGCTTCCATCAGGTACGTTGTCCACAGGAAAAACTCCAAAACAGCAACTCACTGATAAGGCAGCTTAACAGCGCTTCCCATAACAAAAACATACATTATGAAAGTTTATCTATATTCACGCTATGAAAGATTCTGGCACTGGACACAGGCATTCCTCATATTTTTCCTGGCCCTGACCGGATTTGAAATACACGGTTCTTATAGCTTTTTTGGGTTTGAGAACGCTGTATTTCTGCACAACAATGCTGCCTGGGTGCTCATCGTGCTCATCATTTTCACCATTTTCTGGCATTTCACCACCGGTGAGTGGCGGCAATACCTGCCGACCACAAAAAACCTTAAGGCGCAAATAGAGTATTACATCACAGGCATCTTCAGAAATGCCCCCCATCCAACACGCAAAAGCACCATCAGCAAGTTAAACCCTATGCAGCGACTTGTTTACCTGGGACTAAAAATATTGTTTATCCCCGTAATGGTATTGTCCGGCCTGGTTTATATGTTTTATCGCTACCCATTGCATGGCCGCATTGAATCTTTGGGCATTGACAACCTGGCACCCGTAGCCTACATCCATACACTCGGGGCATACATCCTGCTCGCTTTCGTGCTGGTGCACGTTTACCTGATCACGACAGGTCACACCCTTACATCCAACCTCAATGCCATGATTACAGGCTGGGAAGAACTGGAAAGTGAAACGGAAACAGAGAGGCAAGATGACGTCAAAAAGTCTTAAACTACAGATAGTCAAACAAACATTAATACGGCACATTATGTTACGAAAAGTCAGCCTGGTCATAATCGTTGCAGCTTTGCTTGCCGGCTGCGGAAAAACAGTCGAAGAAGATACTCTGCAACCCTCTGTGCTTGAAACAGAACTATTGATAAATTACCTTGAAACCAACGGAAATTTCCTGAACAGCCCGGCGATTCCTGCACTCATAGGCGCTCAGGATGTATATAATCAACTTATTGCATCCAACATACATATCATTGACTTGCGCCCGGAAGAGGAGTTTAACGCCGGACATATCATGCATAGTGTCAATGTGACACCTGACAACATCCTCAAGCATTTTGAGCGGCACATTGATCCCGCCGGATTTGACTATATCGTGCTGGTTTGTAACAATGCCATGCTCAGTGGATTTGTAAATGCATTGATCATTTTCCTGGGATACGACAATGTTTACACAATGCGCTTTGGCTTAAGCAGCTGGGATCAGGAAATCGCTAAAGAAAACTGGCTGGCAGCCATTAGCGACCATCTGGAAGGAAAGCTTGAAACCAAAGCCCATCCCAAAAATCCTGCAGGAGAACTTCCCGCCATTTCCACGGGGCAAGCTGATGGATATAACATCTTAAGGGCAAGGGCAATAAAAGTATTGCAATCGGATATCAATGCATTAAACTTAACCCTGGAAGAGGTTACATCCAGGGCTGATGACTTCCATAAAATAAAATACTGGCCAGAAGTATTTTACAACCAGGGGCATTTACCCGGCACCATTCAATACACGCCAAAGTCATCTTTGCAAAGCGATGCATACCTGAATACCCTACCCACGAACCAGCCCATCCTTGTAAGCTGCTATTCAGGGCATCACAGTGCCTATGTGACGGCATTTCTCAGGCTGCTAGGCTATGATGCCTACAATATGGTATATGGATCAAATGCCTACATTCACACCACGATGAAAACAACGCAATCAGATACACGCTTCTTTACCGAAGCACACGTACGGAATTTTCCGCTCATCGGCACTGACCGGGTTGCCTCCCCACCTGTGAATGCCGTGCAGGAGGAAAGCATACCCATCATTGGAGGCTGCTGATTGATGTAATGATGTGATGATGTGATGACGTGATGATCTGATGGTGTGATGATCTGATAATGTAATATTGTGATGAAGTAATGACAGGGCTTGACCTGTCAACCCAAAATATAAAGACATGGAAAACAAACCAAAAAGTTACATGAATCCATACCTGGCGGGCTTCCTGCTT
Organism: Bacteroidales bacterium; assembly: GCA_007120085.1. GTDB lineage: Bacteria > Bacteroidota > Bacteroidia > Bacteroidales > UBA7960 > PUPG01. The sequence continues at coordinate 4,054 of SKOK01000025.1, forward strand.
GGCCTGGTACTGTTGTCCGCCTTCTTTTTGACCGGGCGGGGCCTTGGCGCCAGCGGTGCAGCTAAAAATGTGGTAATAACTGCGGTAGCAAATGCGGCTCCGGAATATGCTGAACAGTCAACATTTTTTGGCGAATTTTTCACGGGCAGCCACCCCATGATGTCGTGGCTGGTATTTCTGCTGATGGGGGTGATCATTGGTGCCTTTTACAGCGGAGCGATGGCCAACCGGCTGGGCTTTAAGATTGAGCGCGGACCAAAGATAAGTGCAGGAACCAGGCTGGGTTTTGCGCTTGCCGGCGGATTGCTTTTCGGGCTGGGAGCACAGTTTGGCAGGGGATGCACCAGCGGCGCAGCCCTCAGCGGCATGGCCGTCATGTCCACAGGGGGAATACTAACCATGATGGCGATATTTGGCACGGGTTATATCATAGCTTACTTTTTCAGGAAGCTGTGGATATGATGCCCTTAACCATAGCCTAGCAACTGCATTTTTGATAATCATAACAAAGAAACGATATGGCACCTCTTATTCCACAAGGCATTATTAATCCGGAACTGAACTTTTTCTTTGCCCTGATCCTGGGCATCGGCTTCGGCTATGTGCTCGAACAGGCAGGCTTTTCTTCCTCAAGGAAGCTGGCAGGCGTATTTTACGGCTACGATTTCGTCGTATTGCGGGTTTTCTTCACCGCCGGCATTACCGCCATGACCGGACTCATGTTCTTCGGATACCTTGGCTGGATAGACCTCTCACTGGTATATGTAAACCCCACCTTTTTGTATTCCGCCATCGCTGGGGGCGTCATCATGGGGTTTGGCTTCATCCTGGGGGGCTATTGTCCGGGTACCAGTTTCGTTGGGGCGGTGGTAGGCAAAGTGGATGCCATGGTATTCATCATTGGCTCCCTCATCGGCATCTTTATTTTTGGTCATTTTTATGATGCTTTTGAACCCATTTACACAGGCAGTTTCCTTGGCAACATTTTCATTTATGATTCACTTGGATTGCCAAAAGACTGGTTTGCCCTCATTATGATCACCGTAGCACTCCTTGCATTTGCCATCACACAAAAAATTGAAGACCGGATCAACAATGTTGGCAAGGAAGCAATCGGCCAGCGGCCATCTTATCGCGTACCTGCTTTTTTACTGGTAACCGCGGCCATCGTTTTTGTTTTTCTGCCGGCTGAAAGGAAAACCAGGTTGAACGAGGTGATGCCAGAAGCCCTTGTGGCACAAGTCGCAAGCGGATCACATCTTGTAAGCACCCACAGGGTTATCCATCATATAAAAAACCAAAACGACAAGCTTGTGCTCATCGATGCCCGCACGGAGCAGGAGTATTCGCATTTTACGCTGCCCGGTGCCATTCACATACCCATAGACAATGTGCTCATTAGAGGCTGGAGGCCCCTGTTTGACAATGACCATCGCCCCAAGGTGTTCTTTGGGAATGGCAATACTGCGGCAATGCAGGCTTACCTTACGGCACAAAGAGCAGGTTTTGAAAACATCTTTGTAATGGATGGCGGACTGAATAAAATGTTCGGAGAATTGTTTATCGACTATGATGATGAAAAGATTGAAAGCTATAACCTGCAAGAACGTTCCACGGCCAGGTTTTTAAGGGATGCACGAATTTTTTTCCTGGAAGGGGGAGCAGTCAAAGATGAATCAGACAGGCCTATGATAACAGCCCCCGAAGAATCAGAAGTGATACCGGTGATCGGAGGATGCTAAATGCCGATTCCCAATTTCAGACTGGCGATTTGCAACCAACACAAAACACGGATCATCAAAACCATCGTAATGACAGGGCTTGACCTGTCAACCTTAAACCCAGACCTGTCAACCTTAAAGATAAAAACATGAACAACCAACAATTAAACACCGCCGCAATACTGTTCTTTGCCCTGATCATGGCCGCAGTGGCTTTCTGCGTCATTACATGCAGTGGTTATGAAGTGAGCAATGTAAGCACCGCCCAAAGCATAGCAAACTCAGAACAATTTGATTACGCAGAACTTAACACCCTTCTTACAAGTGGCGAAGCCCGGGATTATCTTCTGGTTGATCTGAGAGGCGCAGAAGACTACCTTCAAGGACACATACCCGGCGCCATCAACATCCCTTATTCAGAGCTGCTTGACCGAAGGCATCAAAAGAATTTGAGCAACAGATCCCAGGTGTTGTTGTATTCAGATACCGAATCTGCTACGGCAGCTGCCCAGGTGATACTGGTTGGCCAGGGCATCGAAAATGTCCGGATGATCCCCGGCGGGTTCAACAGCATCAGCAAGTATGTGCTTGATGGATTTAATCCCACCCAGGCTTTCTACAGCGAAGACAAGGCCCGTTTTGATTACCGGAGGTTTATGAATGTGCGTGCTGTTGGCCCATCCCACGAAGCACCATCAATACCAGGCATCCCTGTAGTGGAAGATAGCCCCCCAGTGGCCGGAGGATGCTAATATACCTCCATCGCATCTTCATCGTCCAGGTCTTTGTGACGGCTTTTTTGCTTCCTGTCATCATTGTTATCAGAAGATGAGTCATCAAGGAACATCTTAAAATCCTCCACAAAGCCCTTGTCCATCGACAATACTTTTTTAACATCTTTAACTGCATCCTTCTTACTGCCGGCACAAAACAAAGTTTCTGCACGTGCCATAAATGCTAGCCCGTGTTTAGCATCAAGCTTGATGGCAATGTTCAGGTATTCGTGGGCTTTCTTATATTCTTTCATGTATAAGGCTACAGAACCTTTTCCAAACCAGGCACAGGGGCAGCTCTTGTCAATATCGGCCGAACGTTCAAAACAATCACGGGCTTTTACATATTCCTCCAAAACCAGGTACAATCCGCCCAGGTCACACCAAAGTTCCCCATTGTCCGTATGCTGCTCCGTAAGTTTCTCAAAATCCTGCAATGCTTTGTCATATTGCTCATCAGCACCATAAATCAATGCGCGGGTGTGTTGATAGGATACATTCGCCGGTTGGGCATCAATCAACTCTGAAAGCTCTGCAATTGCTCCTTCGTAATCCATGATACGAAACAGCGTACAAGCCCTGCCATACTTCGCATCAAGGTTTTCACCCTCTTGAAGCAATGCATCAAAAACAGACAGGGCATCGTCAAATTTATTCTTGTTAAACAGCTTCCAGGCATCCTCCAGGACAGAAGCCTTTACCGTTTTATTTTGTTTGGCCATACGAAGTAATCAGTTTATAATTTCGATTCAAATATACAGGATTATTTAAACATACAAATAAATCCAAAGGTTTCTTTGATTTTTATACCTTTACCATGGCAGTCTTCCTGCACTGCTTTACACAGAACTTTTTTTTGCTATTTTTGTTTCTTGTAAAGATTCTGAAAACGACACGGCATGGATCAGTTATCATATTTAGGCAATTTAGACATTGGCAGCCTGGAAAAGCTCTACCTGGACTACCAGAATGACCCCTCAAAGCTTGAGCCGGGCTGGCGAAGGTTCTTTGAAGGCTTCGAGCTCGCCAGAACACATTACCCGGAATCCGATGCTCCAACAGAGGTTGAAGTCATTCGCTTTCGCAATGAATTTAATGTCATTGATCTGATCAATGCCTACAGGGAGCGGGGGCACCTGTTTACCAAAACAAACCCGGTACGTTCGCGGCGAACCTACACGCCGACACTGGACCCCCAGAACTTCGGGCTCAGCGACGCAGTGTATGAAACCAGCTTCCAGGCAGGAAACGAACTGGGCATCGGCAAAACAAGCCTCAAAAACATCATCGCACACCTTCAGCAGACCTATTGCCAAAGCATCGGTGCCGAATTCATGTACATTCGTTCCCCGGAAATCGTTGAATGGCTGAAGCACAAAATGGAGAGTGTGAGAAACACCCCGTCATTTGATAATTCAAAAAAGAAGCAAATCCTTGACAAGCTAATTAAAGCGGTTGGTTTTGAGCACTTTGTTAGAAAGCGCTTTCCCGGGCAGAAACGCTTCTCGCTGGAAGGTTGCGAAACACTCATCCCTGCCCTCGATGCCATTATTGAGAAAGGTGCTGAAGCGGGAATCATTGAATACGTGATCGGCATGGCACACCGCGGCAGGCTCAACGTGCTTGGAAACATCCTCAACAAACCCTACCGGAAAATTTTCAGTGAGTTTGAGGGCAAGGAATATGCAGAAGAAACATTGCTGGGTGATGTAAAATACCACCTGGGATGCACCCTCGACACCAGCCGAAACGGCCACAACATAAGACTGAGTATTGCTCCAAACCCAAGTCACCTCGAAGCTGTGACTCCAGTAGTGGAAGGGATTGCACGTTCAAAAATTGACCTGAGATATGAAGGTGACAACAAAAAGGTAGCACCCATCCTCATACACGGCGATGCGTCCGTCGCCGCACAGGGCATTGTTTATGAGGTGCTGCAGATGTCGCAACTCCCGGGCTATACGACCGGCGGCACCATACACCTCGTGATCAACAATCAACTCGGTTTTACGACCAACTACCTTGATGCGCGCTCAAGCACCTATTGCACCGACGTAGCAAAGACCATACAGGCGCCCATTTTTCACGTAAACGGGGATGATGTAGAAGCCGTGGTCTATACCATTGAGCTGGCGATGGAGTTCAGGCAGCGCTTCGGCCGCGATGTATTCATAGATTTGCTTTCTTACCGAAAGTACGGCCACAACGAAAGCGATGAACCCAGGTTTACCCAACCCATGCTTTACAAAATCATTGAAAAGCATCCAGACCCGGCAAGCATTTACATTGAAAAGCTTCTGAAACAAAGGTCTGTCACCCTGGAGGAAGTCAATGCAATCAAGGAAAGCTTCAACCTGGTGCTGGAAAAAGAACTTGAGATAGCCAGAAAGATTGAAAAGGGTGACATTGACCCCTTTCTGGTGAAAACCTGGGAAGGCTTCAAAAAAGCCGAAGCTGAAGATTTCCTCAAGGACATTGCCACTGGCGTCGATATTGAAACACTAAAAACGCTGGGCGGCAACATCACATCTTTGCCTGAAGATACTGCCTTTTTCAGAAAAACAGCCAGGATGATGCAGGAAAGGGCAAAAATGATCACCCAGACGGAACAGCTTGACTGGGCCATGGCAGAAACCCTTGCCTACGCATCGCTTCTTCATGAAGGGTTTCCCGTCAGGATTTCAGGACAGGACGTAGAAAGGGGCACATTCAGTCACCGCCACGCCGTGCTTAAGATAGAAGATTCGGAAGAAGAATATATCCCGCTGGATCACGTGAGCCATCAGCAAGCCCGCTTTGAGATTTACAACTCCCCACTTTCAGAATACGGCGTACTGGGCTTTGATTACGGCTATGCGATGGCAAGCCCCTATACCCTCGTCATATGGGAAGCACAATTTGGCGATTTCATGAACGGTGCACAAATCATCATTGACCAGTTTATTGCCAGTGCCGAGGAAAAGTGGAAGGTAATAAACGGCCTGGTGATGTATTTGCCACACGGCTACGAGGGTCAAGGTCCTGAGCACTCAAGTGCGAGAATGGAGAGATTTCTCTCGCTTTGCGCTGAAAAAAACATACAGGTAGCCAATTGCACCACACCGGCAAACCTGTTTCACCTTTTGCGGCGGCAAATGAAACGACACTTCCGTAAGCCATTGGTGATTTTCACACCCAAAAGCCTGCTGCGCCACCCCGAATGTGTTTCAAATATCCGTGAGTTTGCCAAAGGTCACTTTCAAACCATTATTGACGACCATGAAGCGAAGAGCGAAGCCATTGACAGGGTCATTCTCTGCAGCGGCAAGGTGTATTACGACCTTCTCGAAGAAAAAAGGCTTAAGGGGTTTTCAAACACTGCCATTATCCGGATCGAACAGCTCTATCCTTTGCCGGTACAGGAGCTTGCAGCCATCAAGGCCAAATATGCAAATGCAGTGCGCTGGCTATGGGTGCAGGAGGAGCCACAGAACATGGGCGCATGGAAACATATTTTATTAAATCTTAAAGGCTTTAATATGAGTGTGATTGCACGGCCACCGAGTGGAAGTCCGGCCAGCGGCTCAAGCAAGTTCCACCAGTTGCAACAGAAAAAGATCGTTGAAAAGGCATTTGAAGAATGTGATTGCGTGAATGTTTGCAGGGAGTGCAAACAACTGTGCATCAGCCATATGACAGAAATATAAATCTAGCAGCACCTAAACCCCATAGCAATGACCATAGACATCAGGGTACCCGAAGCAGGAGAATCCATCACGCAGGTTGAACTGGCCAGCTGGCTGGTTGAAGATGGCGCCTGGGTTGAAAAAGATACAGAAATCGCAGAAATAGACTCTGACAAAGCCACCCTTACTATCAATGCCGAAGCCGCAGGCAAGATCAGGATCAGTGTTGAAGCGGGCACCACGGTAGAGCCGGGTAAGATCATTGGCACCTTAGAAACCGATGCTGACAGGCCTGAACCAGCTTCTTCTGAAAAGAAAAGCCCAGCTGCACTTTCCGAAAGTCGCAAAGAAGAGCACAAAGAGAATGATGGACAAGCAACCGGGGTGGAGCAACATCCTGATGCTTCAAAAAAAGCAAATGGTGAGCAATCATCTAAACCTTTATCCGCAGGTGATGACAAAGCAACAGATAATTCCGGCATCACCTTCTCCCCGCAGGCCAGGAAACTGCTTGAAGAGAAAGGCCTGGCTGCCAGTCTGGACAATATCCACCCCAACAGCAAGAGGATTACCAAACGAGACATCCTGACTGCCATCAGTACCGCTGTTGCCGGCAGTGGTGAGCAAGTTGCCCATCAGCAGGTATCACCAGCTTCATCAATGACCAGATATGGAAACGGCCGCGACGAAAACCGCCAGAGAATGTCCACATTACGTAAAAAAGTAGCCGAAAGGCTGGTGGCAGTGAAGAATCAAACTGCCATGCTCACCACCTTCAACGAAGTTGACATGTCGGCTATCATTACATTGCGCAAAAAACACCAGCAAGCCTTCGTTGAAAGATACGGCTTCAAGCTGGGCTTCATGTCTTTCTTTGTAAAAGCAGTTACCGAAAGCATCCCGTTTTTCCCTGCCGTGAATGGGTATATCGAGGATAATCATATCGTAACCCCAAAATTTGCTGATGTAGGCATTGCCGTAAGCACACCCAAGGGGCTTATGGTTCCGGTAATCCGCAATGCAGAAAGCCAGTCAATACCACAACTCGAAGCAAACATCAACACCCTTGCCGAAAAGGCCCGCAACAACAAAATCACAATTGATGAGCTGACAGGAGGGACCATCTCCATCACCAATGGCGGTGTTTTTGGCTCCATGCTTTCCACACCCATCATCAACCCGCCGCAAAGCGCAATTCTTGGCATGCACAACATCATTGAACGTCCGGTTGCAGTAAATGGCAAGGTGGAGATCCGGCCAATGATGTACCTCGCCCTTTCATACGACCATCGCATCATCGATGGCAAAGAGTCCGTCAGCTTCCTTGTAAAAGTGAAAGAAATGATCGAAGACCCCACTCGGATGCTGCTGCAAGGCAAAGACCCCGGCCTCACGATACTCGAACTGTAATCCCAAACTGATCAACTCCAAACCATAAACTCAGGACCAATAAAGATATGGCACTTATTAAAACAGTCAGGGGCATTCAACCAGCATTTGGCAACAATTGTTACCTGGCCGACAATGCCACCATCGTTGGTGATGTGGTGATGGGCGACAACTGCAGCGTTTGGTTCCAGGCAGTGGTTCGCGGCGATGTGCATTACATCCGGATCGGGAACAATGTAAACATACAGGATGGCGCCATTATACACTGCACTTTCGAAACAGCCCCCACGAATATCGGCAACAACGTATCCATAGCCCACAAGGCCATCGTGCACGGCTGCACAATTAAGGACAATGTATTGATCGGAATGAACGCGGTGGTAATGGACAACTCGGTAATTGGCGAAAACTCCATTATTGCGGCCGGTGCCGTAGTGCTGGAGAACACCATTGTTGAACCCGGAAGTGTTTACGCAGGCACCCCTGCAAAGAAGATCAAAGACATCAACGAAGAACTCACCCGGCATCTTCTCACACGGATATCAAAAAACTATATCAAATACGCCAGCTGGTATCGAGAGGATAACCCCTGACAAATGCCATCATAAAAGGTCCCCGGTTTCCGCTGATGCGATTGAAAAAACCCAGGCAGGGTGCTCATTTTCCGCCAAAGGTGGTGTAAATGCCAAACATGGAAGCATACTTCTGAGCATCCCAGTCCCAGAGTCCGCTATAAAAAACAGTCAGGGGTTGCTTTTCTAAAAAGGTAAACTCAAGCCTTGGTCCGGCTGCATACATTTCGTAAAACCTGATCAGCTCGGCACCAAACTTAAAATCCTGTACATGGTAAAACCACATGATGTCCCACCTGTGACGCTCTCCACCCCACTCAAAAGCGCCAAATGCGGAGATGTTGTTTTTTCGGAAAAAGAAAATGGGTGAGAAGCGGTAAAGGACCTCCTCATTGGTTTGAATGCCACCAAGAAACATCAGTGTGAGGCTTTCAGCAGGCCGCCATGAAATCCCGGCAAGCCCTTCACCCCAGCTGCTGCCCTTCGTGCCATTTACGTAAAAATACGTGGCAAAGCCGACTTTCTCATTAAAGGCATAAGTGGTCGATAGGGTAACGATCGGCATGTGTGTGCCATCGTAAATGGTGTTGTAATGATTCAGCCGGAAAGTGGTTTGGGCATCAGCAACCGGCGGGCTGACAAAAAACACAATCAATGTCAGGACTATTGCTTGTATTGTCAGGATACTTCTCATCAGCTTTGCCTTTCGGGGATTGTTATGATAAACTCCGTGTATTCGCCTTCTTTGGATAGCACCTCCAGTTTGCCCTGGTGCATTTTGGTCACGATGTCGTAACTCATTGAAAGCCCCAGGCCGGTTCCCTTGCCGGTTGGCTTGGTGGTAAAGAAGGGGTTAAATATTTTGTCAATGACATGCTGTGGAATGCCGGTACCGTTGTCTTTTACCCTGATCTCAATCTTATCATCAATCTTCTGCGTGCTTACAAGCACCTCCGGTTTGAAACCCGGGATGTTTTTCCTGGTTTTTTCATCCAGGGCATAACAGGCATTGTTAACGATGTTCAGCACCACCCTGCTCAGGTCTTGCGGGATGATGCTTGCCTCTCCCACTTCCGGATCGAGCTGTGTATTGATGGCCGTGTTGAAGTCTTTGTTTTTAGCCCGCATACCGTGATAGGCAAGGTTTACATATTCCGTTACAAGGTTGTTGATGTCAGTTAGTTCATATTCCTCTGTTTTTCCCCTGGAGTGCTGCAGCATACCTTTTACGATGCTCTCAGCCCGTTTGCCGTGCTGATAGATTTTCTGGACATTGCCTTTAATCATGTCGAGCACCTCACGCGCATCCAGGTATTGCTCCTCTGACATTTTATCCTTTACCTCTTCAACAACCTCTATCACCTCATCGGCAAGATCAGCAGAGAGGTTCGAGAAGTTGTTCACAAAGTTCAGCGGGTTTTGGATCTCATGGGCAATACCTGCAGTAAGCTCACCCAGCGAAGCAAGTTTTTCCGACTGAATAAGCTGTGTCTGGGTAGCCTTGAGATTATCCAGTGTCTCCTGCAAGTCTTCCAGGATGCGTGTACGAATGAAGGCAGATACAATATGCTCCTTGGCATTCTTTATAAAACTAATGTCAGCGGCACCAAAGGCATTCTCGCGGGTTCTGTTTTCAAAAATCAAAAATGCCTCAATTTTGTGCTCTATCCTGATAACCAGCACCAGCATCGACTTTGTAAAGGCAAATGTTTTGACCCCGTTCTGGTTCAAAGCTGTGAAATCTTTTTTGAGGAATATATCTTCAAACACTTCTTCTTCGTTTTGAAGATACATTGTCTCCGCCTGGTCAAAGCTGTGTGCAATGTTTTTCAACTGGCCGATATCCCAGCCAATGCTGGCCTTATACTTATAGGTGTGGTCATTTTTGTCATACACGAGTGCTAGCGCATTTTCAACCGCTCTGACAATTTTCATCTTCTCCAACAAGGATTGCAAGAGGTTTTCAAACCTTGTTTCGGCATTGATTGATTGGACGGCAGCATTGATCTTTTCAAGTTCATCATTTTTATTCGCGAGCTCCTGGCTTTGTCTTTCAATCTCTTCCTTTTGCTCCACAATTTCAGCAGTGCGGGCAGCAATGGTTTGTTCAAGGATTCGCTTTTCCTTCATTAGCTGTCTGTTTCGAAACAAGACAATACCATAAATTACCCCACCAAGCAGCAGGATATACAGGATAATCGCCCAAACCCTCGCATACCAGGGTTTGAGTATCTCAAAACCGAGGGATGTTTCGTCTGTGACTTGCTCATAAAGGTTTTTGCCCCTGACATAGAAGCGGTACCTCCCCGGGGGTATGTTGGTGTATTCCCTGAAGGATTGCATCGACCAGTCAGACCAGCTGTCATCAAAACCTTCAAGGTATGCCTGGTAGAGGGTTACAGCTGAGGGATGAAAATAGGGCATACTGAAGTCAAAACGAAGCGTATTGCTCTCATAATCAAAACTCAACATGTCCCCAAAAGGATCATCTTCAGATCCTTTATAGGCACCGGCAAACACAATTGAATCATTGTTGACTATAATTTGCCTGATCAGAATGTCAGCAGCCTGGGAATTTTGGTTCGGGACAGAATAATCGTAGCGGATCAGGCCATCGGGACTGCCAAACCAGGTGATGCCGTTAGCATCTGTATAAACATCTCTGATTACAGTATTGGCAATCGGAAAAAACGGCTTCCTGTTACTTCTATAAGCATCTTCTTCTTTTAGCAAAAGACGAATGCCTGTTTCGTCGCCATCGTTAGCCCATAAGCTGCCATCTTCATTTTGAATAATAAAAGAGTACCATTCAGCAGCTTCAGGGGATAAATCCCCATCCAGCATAGTTTTATCAAACATATTAACGGCTTCATTATAGGCATAAACACCGAAGCGGTTAGTTATCAAAATTTTGCCATCTACATTAAAGACTGCATGGCCTGAGTTTTGCGGTAAGCCATCTTCTATGGTAAAGTAATAGGGCTCATTGCTTTCCAGGATGTATTTAAAAACATTGCCATTCAAGGTAGCACCCCAGATTTTGCCTTGTGCATCCGTCTGAAGGAGTGATATTTCTTCATTAAAGCCACCCACGACATCTTTCACCCACCTGTCGGCATCCTTTTTCAGGGTATAAAAGCTTCTAAGCCCCCCGGCATAAACTTTTGACGGGTCTTGTGTGCATAGTGCCAGGGACAGGGTGAAGTCGTCGCTTATCAAAACAGCTTCTTGGTTGTCAATGAGGTAAAGACCCTGGGAGGTAGCAGCAAGCAAACGATCATCAAAAGGCAGTATGCTCCAGCACGATGACGTAATACCCCTGTGTGGTTTGAAAGAATAGCTTTCCGGGTCAAAATAATACAGGCCCTGGTATGTAGCTGCATATAATGTGCCCATAAAACAAAGGCTTTGGTTCACTTCTCCTTCCAGGCCGGCATCTTCATTGAAGAAGCTCAGCTGTGCTGGTGTTTCGATTAGTGCAATGCCATTGTTCAGGGCAGCCCACAGCGTATTTCCACCGGAAGCAAATAATTCGTGAATGAAGTTGTTACGCAGGCCGGCATTCCGGTCGATCCACTGCACGGCATTCCCTCCGGCGTCAATGACAACGATTCCCTGCCGTATGGTGCCCAGCGCATAGGATCCATCCGCAAGCTGCTCTCCGCTTGTGACGATATTGCTGATCAAAAAATTGTTAACTTTTGATGGAAAGGCACTTACACTGCCTTCTGACAACAAAAACAGGCCTTCAGTGCCAGTTGCAATCAGCACAGAGGCATCATTATATGGCAGCATTGCCTTTATTTCAACAGCTCCTGCAAAAGTTGATCCGTTTTCAGCGGGAATCAGCTGCCGGTTGTGCCAGGCATACAGGCCCTTCCCCCTGACCTGAAGATAAAAGACGCCATTTGTGTACCAGGATCCGCTAATTTCATTCGGGGCATCCCATATTTCAATGCTACCATCACTGTATGAAATGATATGTCTTCGGGCAACGAAATGTACCTCATCGGCAAACGAAAATATATTGCCAACTTCGCCGAAATCAAGACCGTCAGCGGACGTTTCGGCAATCAATGATTGAAACTTTAGCATTCCTCTTGCATCCGGCATAAGCTTGCCAATTTCATCACGGGCACCAACAAAAACATCTCCCTCAGGTCCTGAAGCCAAAGCTGATACCTTTGTTGTATTCTCCGTTGGTATAAGCCGCCATGACATACCATCAAATTGCAGCACTCCGGCAAAATTGCCAACATAGACCATCCCGTCAGCGTCACTCGCGACAGAAAAATTCTGGGTATGTGCACCATATTCGGAGGGAGAGAAGTTTTTCAGATAGGGAAATCCCTGATCAGAAAGAAATTGTCCGAACAGCCCTCCTATAGGCAGGATGAATAACAATACTGCAATGATTATTTTATTCATAATCCCTCGTTTTGAGTGTGTTTACTGTGGGAATCCAAAAGCCTGGACAGAAAAGAAGGGTTGTCGTACAGCACCTTCATGGCCATTTCATAAGTAAATAAAAATGAATAGCCATTTGCAGACACATACCTTCGAATGACCCTGTCGATTGCAACTGCCGGTTCCTTATCTGCATGCTTGTCAAACCTTATGTCAGGATAATGTTGTAGCAGCCTCATGATCTGGATTTCAGATATGAACACAAAGTCGTCAGCGCTTTTTACTTCCCTGACTTTTTCAAACAAAAGCAAATCGCCTTTTTTCTCCTTTTGACAGATCGCATGACTGATATGGGTCAGATGCCCATGCGCTGAATTGGCAAACCTTTGCAGGGTTTCTTCAAAGGAAGTCTTATCAGCTTTATACATTTTCCAGGCTGCCAGTTCTGCCAGGAGTATTTGTGGGTGGACAATAAATGCAGCCAGCACCGTTTGAAGTTGCTCTTTTTGCTCTTTCGCCTGGCTGTCAAGCAGGTCCAGGGCACAAGCCTTGGTCCATGGCCAGGCTTTTGCTGGCTCACGATTTAATATATCGAGAAGCCGGTCAAAGGGCACCATTTGCTCTTGAGGGAACTTATAAGAAAGTCGCTGCAGGCGTTCCCTGATGCCAATGTCTTCAAAAAGCGGGAAAAAGAGCTGTTTGACCTCATCATCGATTAGCATATCGCTCATTTCGAGTGCATATACCTTGGCTTTTGCATCTTTGCTTTCAACGTATTCCCTGATGTGATCTATCGTTTTCGAATCATAAAGCAAGGATAGCAACACAAAAACATATTCCTTTTCTGCCTCCAGCTGATCCAGCAGGGCAAGTTGCAACCCTCTGCCATCATCAATATTTTCGATGTCGAGCAAGGATGCCTGAACCCATAATGCGTTCTCAACTGCTTCTTCTATATAGCCTTTCAAGTTGGCTCTTTCACTCACTGAGGCCCTGTAATTAAGTTTCCCAAGACCAATATGAATCAGTCTCCTGATCTCATCATCATGATGAAACATTTTTGATTTAAGGAAGCGCAGGGCTCTATTGCCTCCGATGGATTCAAAAATCCAAACAATGTCGCGCTGCAGCCTTTTGTCTTTTTCTGATTTCTCAAACAGGCGTGACAGGTCGTACAACACGGGCTCACCAATGATTTTAAGCCCAATTCTGGCAGCACCAGCAAATTCAGGATTGGACAGGTTTTCAATCACATAGGGCAGCAGTTCCACCCTTTTGGTCTTACCTGCGGAGATAATCGCAGTCCTCCTTACTTCTGCATTGTCATCCTTCATCAGGTCGATGAGCAAACGGATGGTTTCATACCTCCCTGATGAGCCCAGAATTGCAGCAACCTTAATGCGGTCAGCCGGATTACCGGAGCGACAACGGACAGAAAGATTTTTAAAACTTATGAACTCCTTGTTCTCAAGGTGTGTAATGGCATCCTTAATCAATACATGTAATTCATCATCAGAATGTTGTACACCTTGTTCTTTTCGAAGAAATGGCAGCAAGCCAAGCATATGATTATCGGTGATTTTTTTTAGCAATGGTTTTTTGATCGACACGGGAGATGACCGGAATATATCCGGGATCATTTGCTCGCATTCCAAAGGAAAGATACCTTCTGCGAGACCATTGATTCTTGTAGCGGGTTTGCTGAGAGAGGCTGTCAGGCATGATTTGACCAGGCTATATCCTTTCTGTGCGTTTTCACTACTCTCTGCCATTAGTTCAGTAAGTTTGGACCTAAGCATCTTGCGGTACTGGTCATACATCTTCAGGGCAATCCATACCCACAGTGCCAGGACGACAGCCAATATCCAGCTGAAATGTATCAGGTTAAAATAATGAATGGCAGAAAACAGCAGGATAATTACCCCGGTAATAACGGTACCTGAAGCTTTGGGAATCCCTTCGATCTGGTTTTGAAAAATCAGGCGCTGGTCGGCTGGCACTGGCTGATACAACAATTGAAAGGCGGGTTCATAGACGCCGGCTCTGATGGATCGTTCAAAAAGCCGCGCCATTGCAATGAAGGCAAAGAATATGCCGGCCGAACCATAAAAGGTTCCTGACAAGGCTGCGAGCAAAACGCCTGAAAACAAAATAACAGGCAGCGAAACGAGCCCGGCCTTTAATCCATACCTGTTTAAGATTCTTCCTGACAGGAGTTTAAAAGCCAGCTCAACAATGGCGACAAACCCCAGGAAGACACCCAGGAAGCCTGCTATGGTTTCCGGATTATTGGCAAACTCTACCTTCGTTTGTGCCAGAAACAGAAAGTCAATGAATAGGTATCCAAAAATCGGGACCAGGGCCATCAGTGAGATAAATAGGAAATAGGGCTTTTTAACCATCTGCCAATAGTCAGGCTTATCATCGGCTTTAACGGTTTTCTTTTGTCCTGCTGCCTGGGCATCGGACAGCTGGGCCTTAAAAACTCTAAGAATCACAAGCACTATAACGAGGCAAATCAGCAGAGATGCTGAAGAAAGGAACAGCAGGTCGGGGGTTTTGAGAAAGCGAAGCAGGAACGGAACGGAGAAATAGCCAATGATTATGGACACAACCTCACCAACACCGAGCAATCCAAACACCCTTTTACCCTGTTGTATGTTGAACAATCTACCTGCCAGACCCCAGAAAGTAACCAGGGTGATGTAAACCAGTATCCTGATCCACGTAAACATTACAAACACCAGCCAGGGCGCATCCAGAAACCAAACACCACTGCTGATGGCACTCACGGTAACAAAAACAAAAACAAACTTTAAAATAAGCTGCCATCGAATGGATAGTTTGCGATCGAGCCTTGACAGCAGCCACCATGCTATCCAAACCACAAATCCTGATGCCACATATGAAAGGGGTATCATATAAGGCTCGAAATACTGGATGAAGATGGCGTTGGATGCAGCAAAGTAAAATGTCATGGAAAGGCCAACGAAAAAGGAGAAGACCATCAGGTAAAATACGGCCTGTCCCTCACCGGGTCTTATGTTGAACATTTTTATGTACCATTGCTTTGCAGCCATCATCCAGTTTGCTTAAAGTAATGCGTCGTGAAGCGGAAGGGTGTACATGTCAGAAAGGTCGTCATTGGCCGGTTCCAGGAGCTTTTGTTGGATGTGTTTGGGGGTTCTGCCGGCAAAATCAATTCCTTCTACAGGTTTTTGAATCCCTTCTTCCTTATGCTTTAAGACCTCCCTGATAAGTTCGACTCCAAGCCATCCGCTGATGGAAGGTATTTTTTCCTGCAGGCTGAGAATGCTTACCGGATACTGCCCATCAGCCTTCTTAATATTTATCTTTGAAGAAAATCCAACAACAGGGCCCCTGTCAATCAGCTCATTGACGTGATGTATGGTCATCATCGAGGTCGAATTCCCGTATTTCATGGTATCCTGAAAGGGTTGCGCCCCTACACCGATGTTAGCTGCCAGGTCTGAAGGGTGAAAATTATACATTCCATAAACGGGATATTCAAAAATAAAAGGATCAACAATTTGTCCAAAACAACACATAAGTATCACATCGGGGCTCCATTCCGACAACATCTCCCTGAAGTAAGCCGTTTTGATGCTTCCTGTGTAGCAAGGAACGCCTCCACGGGTTGACAAATCTATCACTTTGTTTCTGAGTAACAACATCTCATCCTCGTTGTAATATTTCCATATCCGCTTATTTACCGATATGCGTGTATTTGGATCAGCAGGGTCGTCAGTTGCCACGGCTACGAGACTGAGCGAGTCAGGATATTTTCGCTCATAACGCAATAAAGAGTCAACCACCAGGGCTCCCGCATTGGTGCTGCCAAACAAAACGATCCTCAGGGCATTGTTCCTGGTCTTTTTTTCCTGCAATGGTAGATAAAGAGAACCCCAGAGTGATTCATCATTGGTAATCATTTTGTAACTGGTCATAATATTCCGCCAATATATTAAAGGTTATAACTCACCTGGAGCAAAAAATGTCTGTCTCGCTGAAGTATTTCTGTTGGGCTGTCGATGCCATCGGCGGCCTTTGTGCCCGGATGATAGTATTTGGAATTCAATATGTTATTACAAACAAGCTGAATTTCGATTCCACGCAGCTTCGGGTTAGAATAAGTTGCTGCCCCATTCATAATAAACACCGCCGGAAATGTTGAAGTGTTGAGCGGTACCGTGGTACCTGGCCCTACTTTTCGCTTGCCGGAGAAGTTTCCTCTAAGGTTAATGTTCAGCTGATCAAAAAACAACCTGTTTGCCCCGATATTAAACTGGTGCCTTGCAATATCCCCCACCCTGTTATCCACCTTTCCTGTTTCAGCAAATGTCTGGCGAGGATCGCAATAAGTATAGTTAAACCAGGTTGAGAGGCTGGCAATATTGTAATGCAGGTTGGCTTGTATGCCATTGATTACAAACTTACCAATGTTGTCATTGTGGGTAAAGCCGGGCAGGCCTGGCACAGGTCCAATGCCAACCACGTCATCGATGTACTGGCGATAGATATTTAAGTCGGCATAAAGCGCAGCATCCGGGCGATATCCGGCATTCAATTCCAGGGTTTGGATGTTCTCAGTACCGAGTGTGGGATTGGGGATGCGGTTTCCAGCAGAGGAATACTTGGTCCAGTTTGACACGTTCATGATACCCCTGGCATATATGGCTTTAAAAATCAGGCGACCGGGCGTATAAACCGCAGCAAAGCGCGGGCTGATCTCGCTGCCAAAGCCTCCTGTGGCTCGCACCCTGTTGTAGTCATAACGCAAGCCCAGGGTGAGTCTTAAATCCCGGTGAGCCTGAAAGGTGCCCTGGGTATATAAACCAACATCCCAGACATTGAATGAGTTGCCTCCCGGAGGTGAAGGCAGAATGACTGCTGAATCCTGGGGGTTTGGAGTCAGGCTGAACAGGTAGCCACCCTGTAATGTGCTGTTTCTTAGCTCCAAACCTGACACAATGTCCAGTTTTTCAGTGGGACTGTAAATGGTTTTAAATTCAGATCTCAGCTGCTTTGAAATAGAATGTGCATAAAGCGTTGTCCAGAAAGGTTCTTTATCCTCTACCAGATCACCTAGCCCCAGATTGCCCCTGGCATAATTTGAAACGAAAACAAACCTGGAATTATCCGTTAGTGCATGAATACGGTACGTTGTCAGGTTGGAAATATAAAGATTATCGCTAAGCTGATTCTCATATTGTGTAAAAAAGTATGACTGCTGTGGCACCCAGACAAATCCATTTTCAGAACCTGGCACATAGGTGTCTGTATATTGCGTTGTTGAACCACGGCTGTATTGCCATGTCTGCAATCCAAAAGAGAAGCTGCCAATATGTATTCGCCCGTTGATAAGGCCATATTCGGATTTATTTGTGAAGCCCACCTTGTTGCCGTTCACGATCTGGTCGTAACCTGACTTGTCAAGGTTTCGTGCGACATCTATCCCCATCTCTGTCAAAAACAGAGAGTTTCCATCATTAGACAACAAGTAATAAGGGTGTTCAAATGGCAGGTTGTTGTCTGCAAGGTATTGCGCGGCACCTGCATCAACGTTCAGAAGGCCGGCATAATCTACATCATCATAAACGGCTGGGTCATAGTCAAAATAATGCTGGCTTGAAAGGTCCATCTCGTCTGAATAGAACATCCTTGCCGAAAGGTTGAAAGAAATGCTTCGTCTTTGGCCAGCCACACTCATATCCATATACCGTGTATGGTATGTACCATAGCCTGTGTTTGCGCTGATGCCGATGTTACTGCCTTCAGGTATGGCATCTGCAGCACTCCTGGTGATTACGTTGATCACGCCGGCAAAGGCATTTGGGCCATACATCGTTGAGGCGGGGCCGTAAATGATCTCCACCTGCTCGATGTTTGTAATGGGATATTGACGGTCGATGTATGCCCAATTAGTCCATAAGTCATTTTCCTCAATGCCATCGATCAGCAAAAGCGTTTTTTCCGTGTTGCCCTGCCTGAATCCCCGCTGGTAAACATTCGCATACTGGGATGCATAAAACATGGAGAGGTCGAATCCAGGGAGGTCTTTGAGCAGCTCCACCAGGTCCTGATATCCCCGTTCTCTGATCTGCCGGCGGGTTATTACAGCTATCGTTGCCGGCACCTCGTCAATGTTTTCAGCTTTTTTGGAAACAGAGGTCACCTGGATGGTCTCACCGGCAAGCCTGATCTGCCTTACCTGCTCAATAAAGCCCGGAGGGTCAAACAAGGAAGGCTGGTATGCAGGGTTGATTTGCAAGATTTGCATTGTCTGGTCATAGGCAGCATCGAGTGAGTCGATAGCCAGGTAAGAGAAGGCCATCAAACGGAGGGCCTCCACCCTTTGCTGGCTGGTAAACCCTTCCTTCAGGCATGGAGACAGCAGGTCAAACACCTGTTGAAACTGCCCCAGCTCATACAGGTTACGGGCTTCGCCGAGTGTAACTTCATCGCATCGCTCTGAATGAAGCGTACCCGGCATTGCGCTTGACATAAACACAAACAGCAAGCAAAAAATACTGACAAGCCGGGGAAACAATATGTTTTTCGCTGATAGTTTCATATGGTATATTCTGTTTATGGCAAATGCTCCAGTATTCTTTTGTATGGGATGTCCTCTCCGATCAGCCTTCGCCATTCTTCTTCTGTCAGGTCACGCGTTATTCTTTGTTTTAGCCTTGCAGCCATTTCATGGTTTTGTGTAGAGACAAGTGTTAGTGTCCGGTCGGCACTATAAGAGACCAGGTGCCTGTCATCAGGTGTAAAGATTATGCCATACACCCACAAATCGTGTTCTTCAATACTGACCGGGACTTCATCGATTATCGGAAATGCGGAGATTTTTACTGTCCAGTCGAAGCTCGATGAGGCAAACTCGCTATCATTATTGTTAAATGCCAGCCCTGTAACCCCTGACAAATGCCTGCCCCTGATATTCTGAACATCACCGTTTGCAGCCACCGGCGACAGCAAATTGATGTCACCGTTGCGCAGGCCGATGGCCAGGGTATTTCCAGCCTGGTTGAATGCAAGTGAGAGTAAGGGGTGCTGGAATCTTTTCAACAGTTCGGGTTTCGCTTCCGGATTGTTGACAGCCACGATATGCAATGACCCTGATTCAGTGCCATAAGCAAGTAGTTTTTTGCAGGGGCTAAGGGCAAGGCTTCTGATGCTGCTGCTGTGTATATCAAGCGTTCTGAAGTAGTAAGTATCATGCTGCAGAACCCATTCAAGGAGTTTGCCGTCGGCACCTGCCGAAAAGAATGCATTGGAGGCAGTATCTCCTCCAATCAGTGCATTCACGGCAGCCGTATGAGCCAGCAGTGATCTGGATGGTGCATTGGCATCCTTCAAGTTCCACACAATAACAGACCCGGCCGTTGTACCGGCGACAAGAAATTCATCATTGCCAGCCAGGCTCATCGAACGAAACGATTGCGATGCCACGCGTGGCATGTTTATTTGTACCGGCGCAGTTTGCGGGTTTTGCAAATCCCACTTCAACAATCTGCTGTCATCACCAACTGAAAACAGTTCAGTTCCTTCACGATTGATTGCTGCCGCCCGCACTGCATCAGCATGGCCACGCATCCTGACAGGGTCGGCTGATATGGCTGATAGTGCTTCGTAAATCACCGGATCATTTTCATAACCGCCATTTTCGTTGTTCAACTCAAAGGCATGCAATGCAAGCAAGGCCGGCACATCATCATCTGCAGAGGTATGCAACTGTCCGGCCTGAATGGCCAGGGATTTGGCAGTGGCCAGAAGCCTCAGGCGCCTCGCTTCCCTTTCCGATTCTTCAGCCCGGACGCGTTCCTGCTCTGCTATTTGCTGCTGCACAAATGCTTCGTGTCGTTGCCGCTCAGCTTCATCCCTTGACAAAACAGCTTCAGCCCTCGACATATCAGCCTGTTGCCTTTGCAGGATGGCCTCCCGCCTCTGCTGCTCTGCAATGATCTGCTGCTGAACAGCATATTGCCTTTGTTGCTCAGATATCATCTCCTGTTGCTGGGCGATCTGCTGTTGCTGCTCTGATATCCTGCGCTGCAGAATGGCTTCACTGCGTTGCTCTTCTGCCCGACGGCTTTCCCTCAATGCCATCTGTTCTTTTTCCAGGGCTTCTTTTTGGCTTGCTTCAGCCTTAAACCGGAGATTAAGTGAGACAATAAGAAACAAGATTGACACCAATGACGCGAAGCCCAGGAAAATAGCGGAATTGCGCGCACGCTGCAAATTGCGTTTTTGCTGGTTTTCCTTCCTGGATTTTGCAAGCACGTGTTGCTTCCGGCTATGCTCCAGGAAGTTCATCGCACGTTCAAAGGCAGGGTCATAACGGGCAGCCCAAATGGCATTTGGCCGGGTTTGCTCCTTCCACTGCAGTGCCAGCTGCAGATCAGGGTCAACCCACAGACCGGTTTTTCCCTCCTGGAACAATTCAGCAGATTTCGAAAGCCGCAGGTAAAGTTGTGCTGACGCCATTTCTTCTTCAACCCAGATTCGGAGCCGGCTCCAAACACGCATAATGCTTTCGTGCGAAATGTCTATCACAGAATCCCTGGTCAGACTTACGCGGGCTGATGGCATAAGGAAGGCGCAGCCAGGTTTTCTGAAAGCATCAATCACATCGATCATGTCTTCCTCGCGCGATCCCGTTAAGGTACAAATATCCCCAAGCAGGGTTGGCCGGCGTGTACCCCGGCTTTCCTTGGTTATGTCAGTCAAGGCCTTAAAAAGTTTCTCGGCATAATGCTTCCGCCTGCTACCACCCAAACTGGCATAAATCTCTTCGAGGTGAACGGACAGGGCCTCCTGCATCGTTCCAATCGCCTGGTAATGCTCTTTGCCAACAGGCTGTTCACCGGTCTTGTTGATCTGCCAGTAGTCCCAGGTGCGCATCAGCGCATGCTGCATGATCGGCAGCTGATCAGGGTTATCAGTAACATCCTTAAGCAAAACCTTTTTTAGCTCCTCAGTGATCTGGCCTCCTGCTTGTTGGATCGGACCGGTGATCGCCCGGGCCTTTTCTTCGTCGGTCATTCGTGGTACAAGATAATACCCCTTATTGATCATGTCGCTGAACTCCCTGAACTCTGTGCAATCATCCAGGAAATCAGTGCGCATTGATAAAACCACGTTGACGCGCAGTTCTGACTGGCTGGCAATATGCACGATAAGGTCAATAAAGATACGCGCTTCATTGATGCTGTGCAAGGATGACCGTGTGCGCTTGAAGCGGAATAACTCTTCAAACTGGTCAATGATGAGCAACGACTCTTGACCTGCCTTTCCACTTTTCTTTATCACATCAAGCAGATCAGCATTGCCCCCGCGCAAAGATACGGCGACACTGGCGGCATCATTGCTGTTGCCTGCAATGACCCTCGAAAGGTTTCCTATGGG
>SKOK01000304.1 GCA_007120085.1 Bacteroidales bacterium
AGCTCACCATCCATGTATGCAACCAGGAGGTAGCCGCTGCCAAAAAGCACTGCCCCGATCTTGAAAAATATCCAGAAAAGTTTTAGGGTGCTTACTGCGGCAACGCCTGTGAGTCCGGCATTCAGCAACATTAGCGGTGAAAATGAAAACAGCCGCTTGCTTTTTTTGCTGCGGCCTTTCTTTTGCTGCGGGTTTTGCTTTTGTCTTTCATTTTTGCTGGTGCGGTCACCGTCTTTTTTCTTGTTGTTAGGGATGAGTGCTCTGTAAAATGTGAATGTAAGCATACCCGCTGCCCCTGCTCCAAGAATTGTGAATATCTCACTTAAGCCCAGCAACATGGCAGCAATGGCAATGACTCCCAGTATGCCCAGCCACTTGTTCTTGAGTGCCTTCTTTCCCAATTTAAATACTGCGCCGGCAATAACGGCTATCACGGCCGGTTTCAAACCCATGAGCATGTTTTCAAAAGCCGGCAATTCGCCCATAGTCACATATAACCAAGCTAATATTCCAGTAATCAGTGCTGCAGGAAATATGAAACCAATGCCTGATACCAGCATGCCCGGGATACCACCAAGGTTGTACCCTGTGAGCATCGTAAGTTGTGTGGAGTTGGGTCCGGGTATCAGGTTCACTGAGCCCAGGTAGTCAAGAAATGTTTGATGGCTGAGCCATTTTTTCCTGCTCACGAGTTCACGCTCCATAAGGCTGGCGTGTGCTGCCGGACCGCCAAAGGCAATGAAGCCGAGCTTCAGAAACTGCAAAAACAAGCTTGCAATGCCTGGATGGAGGGTGTTTTTTGAAGCCATTTCAACTGAAAATTAGAAACGTTATTTTTGATTAACAATTTTATGGTGATGAATAAATGTTGTTAACACCATAAAGATCCTTGCATCAATTCGATCGCAAATTACCAAATTTTCCTTATTTTTGTTAGGAAAACTTCCAATTAAATCATCCTGACATGCTTACACCAAACCAAAAACTCGACCAGATTGCGATCACCGTTAAATCGCACAAGTTGCTGAAAAAGCTGCTAAAAGAAAACCCCAAGCTCGAAGAGATCATGCGGCACGCGCGCAACGAGACTGAGGCGCTGATCGGTGTCCGCAACTGGATCATGGGTTACCTGAAGCAACGCCCTGCAGCATACAATTTTTACAAAGGGAGTGATTCGGGGCGCGAAGCCTTTGAGAAGCTTACCTGGCAGGACTATGCCGCCATACGCATACTTGATTACATCGACAATGCCGGTCGCGAATTCGAGGATCCCAACCTGCGTGGCGAAATTGCAGTGAGTAACCCGATAAAGCTGATATGGCTTGCGGTTACTTATGGCACGGGGGGTGCAAAGCCTTTTTTCTTTGAAGACATGCTGTATCTTTTCAGGCAGTTCAGCGGCACCTACAAGCGCGAAATGCCCGAAAAGGAGAGCCTGCTGCAATGGATGGACCGTTATCCCCCGGGCCTTGATCCGCGCATTGTGAAGCTGCGCGAAGAAAATCGCGACCGCATCATCAACATCCTGATTGGCAAATTGGATGCTGGTGAGATCAAAAGTGAGCGTTTCCAGTTCTCGCCAAAAATGTCGCAAGAACAAAAATTCCTGCAAATGCTGGAGTGGTGGGACGATTACCGTTTCCATCTTTCATTTGCCGTGCGCTCGCCGCAGCTGCTTAACGAACTGCTGGGCAACAGCCTCGACCCCGACACCATGAAAATATTATATGAAGCTGAGGAAGCCGGTATTCCTTTCTTTGTGAATCCTTATTATTTGTCACTATTGCATGTCAGGGTGCCTTACTTTGCAATTGGGGCTGATCTGGCCATCCGGTATTATGTTATCTACAGTAAGAAACTTGTTGAGGAGTTTGGTCACATCCTTGCCTGGGAGAAGGAAGACATTGTAGAACCCGGCAAACCGAATGCAGCCGGATGGATCCTGCCCACGCATCACAATGTGCATCGCCGGTATCCTGAAGTGGCTATCCTGATTCCGGCCACGATGGGGCGCGCCTGCGGAGGCTTGTGCGCCTCATGCCAACGGATGTACGACTTCCAGCGCGGCAACCTCAACTTTAACCTTGACAAGCTCAAACCGGACGGCAAGTGGGACGACCAGCTCAAAAAGATCATGCAGTACTGGGAAGATGACAGCCAGCTGCGCGACATCCTGATTACCGGTGGAGATGCACTGATGAGCTCCAACAAGTCGCTGCAGAAGATCCTGGATGCTGTGCTGGAAATGGCCATCAACAAGAAAACAAAAAATGAAAGCCTGCCCGAAGGGGAGAAGATGGCGGAGCTGCTGCGAGTGCGCCTTGGAACACGCCTGCCGGCCTACCTGCCGCAAAGGCTCACCGTAGAACTTTGCAACATATTGGCAGAGTTTAAGCGAAAGGCATCTGAGATTGGCATCAGGCAATTCGTTGTGCAAACACATTTTGAATCACCCATGGAGATCACCCCTGAGGCGCGCGATGGGATTGAGCGCCTCGTGAAGGCCGGCTGGCTGGTGACCAACCAGCACGTCTTTACGGCAGCATCATCGCGCCGCGGCCATACGGCCCGGCTGCGCCAGGTGCTTAGCGAGATCGGCGTGCTGCCTTATTACACGTTTACCGTCAAGGGATATATGGAAAACAACTTCAATTTCGCTACCAATGCCCGGGCCGTGCAGGAACAGATCGAAGAGAAAATATTTGGTGCGTTAACCCCCGTTGATTATGAGCTCATCAGGCAGATGCCCGATGAACCAGAGATGATTACAGAAAACATCCAGGCCCTGATGCAGAAAAACAACTTGCCTTTCCTGGCTACCGATCGCAATGTGCTGAACCTGCCCGGAGTTGGAAAAAGCCTTACTTACAGGGTGATAGGGATTACACGTTATGGCCGGCGCATCCTCAGATTCGACCACGACCAGACCCGGACACACAGCCCCATCATCCATTCGATGGGCGAGGTGATCATCATCGAGTCCAAATCAATCAGCGAATATCTCCACCAAATGGAAGAGATCGGAGAGGATGTGAGCGAATACGACAGCATCTGGGGCTACTCCGTGGGTGAAACAGAACCCCGTTTGCCCATTTACGAATACCCTGAATATGAATACCAGCTCACAGCAGAACTTACCAACCTGGAAATATAGTATCAGTTTGGAGTTAGGAGTTAGGAGTTTGGAGTTAGGAGTTTGGAGTTTGGAGTTAGGAGTTTGGAGTTGGGCATTTGGAGACAATGATATAAGCAAACCCCGATTCCGAAAATATCGGCAATCGGGGTTGCATATTTCAATCGAAAATCGGCAATCGACAATCGACAATCGGTTATAAGATTGTTACCCATCCGTGCGGGTCGGGTTCGTCGCCATACTGAAGGCCTTGCAGCTTCTTGTATAGTTTGGTGGAGACTGGCCCGGCATTTTTACCGTCACCAAAGGTATAGGTGGCGCCGCTTTCCCTTTCAACGATCTTGCCGATCGGCGAGATGATGGCTGCCGTGCCGCAGGCGCCTGCTTCTTCAAAAGTTTCGAGCTCTTCAACCGCCACAGGGCGCCTTTCAACCTTCATACCCATGTCTTCAGCAATCTGCATCAGGCTCATGTTGGTAATGGAAGGCAGGATGGAAGGCGATTTGGGCGTGATGTAGGTGTTACCCTTGATGCCAAAAAAGTTCGCAGGGCCGGCCTCATCGATGTATTTTTTCTCTTTGGCTTCCAGGAAAAGCACGGATGCATAGCCTTCCTTTTTTGCTCTTTCGGATGCAAAAAGGCTACCCGCATAGTTGCCGCCAACTTTGATATGGCCTGTGCCAAGCGGTGCTGCACGGTCGAAGTCACGCACAATCTGCATCGTTACCGGATTAAACCCTTCCTTAAAATAAGGGCCTACAGGTCCAACAAACACCATGAACAAATATTCTTTGGCAGGGTTTACCCCAACCTGCACACCTGTGCCGATCAGCAAAGGCCTGATATAGAGCGATGCTCCGTGTCCGTAGGGTGGCACGTATTTCTCATTGAGCTTTACGGCTTTGACCACCATCTCGTGAAACAACTCTACGGGCACCCTGGCCATGAGAATGCCATCGGCAGAACGCTGCATGCGTTTGGCGTTTTCTTCCCACCTGAACAACCTTACCTTGCCGTCTTTGCCACGGTAAGCCTTCATGCCTTCAAAAGCTTCCTGTCCATAATGCAGGCAGGTCGCGGCCATGTGGATGTTGATCTGCGTGGAGGATGACACCTCGATCTCACCCCATTTGCCATCTCGATAATAACTCCGTACATTGTAATCTGTCTGGAAATACCCAAAAGGAAGTTTTCCCCAGTTTATGTCTTGCATAATTATTATGTATTAAGGTTTATAATTTGGTTGAATGTCGGCTAAATTATAATAATATTTTGGATTTCCGGGGTCATTTGTGCCCGGATTCCATAAAAAATCAAAAATTAATGAATGGCCTCTCCAGTGTGGGTGGTGATGGCATCCATCAACCTGATCATTTTGTGGCGCATGGCTGCAGGTGTCCCCTGGTAGTCATTGGCGATGATGACGAAAGCGGCAAGGTTCCCGTTTTTCATTGTAGTGTATCCGGCATAAGACCTTACATTGTTAAGATATCCGCTCTTTGCCCTCAAAAAGCCTTCTGAGGCTGAGCCACGAAACAGGGTGGCAATCGAACCGCTGTATCCGGCCAGGGGCAGGCTTTGAAGCAAAAGGCTGAAAGAGGGGTGCTGCGATGAAACAGATAGCACGGTCATAAGCTGGTCGGCCGTAATGCGGTTAGATGGAGATAACCCGCTGCCATCATGCAACACCAGCTGGTTTGTATTCATTCCCTGCGTGCTCCAGAAATCCTGAAGGGTTTCAATGCCGGCATTCATTGTGCCAGTGTCATTGTTTGTCAATGCGATTGTTTTCAACAGGTTTTCGGCATAGCTGTTTACGCTGTTATGGTTTGTCCGGTATATGATATCAAAGAACAGGGTCGCATCCTGCGTGTCAATGGTAATTCTGTCGTCGGTGGCGAAGATATTCTTGCTGTTTAATGTGCGGTATGATGCACTTTCTCCTTCTGTTTCAATGCCATTTTGCTCAAGATGGATACGAAAGCTTTCAGCAATAAAGAGGGGAGGGTCAGGCAGTGAGCCGCGCACTGCGAATTTGTCTGCTCCCAATGGCACTGTGCCTGTGAGGTGCCGCTCCGGCACCCAGGGGGCGCCAAAAATATAAACCTGGTCGCCTGAACCAGCTGCACCTGTTGTAACTTCATTTATGAACGTCATTCCAGGGACCCCGGGATCGGTTCGGATTACTGATGCCGGGCTTCCAACTGTTGCACCTGCTTTGAAATACACCGTGTATTCATTTTCATTAACTGACAGGCCACTGGATCCGGCACCAAAATAGTTGCCAATATGTTCCCACAGCCACCTGCGCGGCACCATTTCCTGGTCAAAAATCCGCTCATCAGCAATTATGCTTCCTTCAATTTTCGTAATGCCAATGGTTTTAAGCTTTGTCAGCCACTCTTCAAAAACTTCAGCCAGGTCGGGGCTGAATTCCAAGTGGGGCGATCCAAAGCCCGGGTCTCCACTGCCTCTGATGTAAAGATTGCCTCGCAGCACACCCCGGCGATCAACCGTGCCATCGTGCTGAAGCAAAGTAGCATACTGGTAATCGTTGCCCAGCATCATAATGGCTGTTGATGTGGTAAGCAGTTTTTGAATGGATGCAGGGAGCAAGGGCTTATGGATGTTGTGTTTCAAAATGGGTTCGCCAGCGGTAACGTCCATTACATAGAAAGTCCATCCTGCGTTTTCAAGGAAAGGGTCAGCCCGAAACTCGTTAAAGGCACGTTCAAGGGGCGATGAACCATTTCCAGCCTGGAGAAATGTAAGGACATTGATAAATAGTATGTTGAGTAGAATGCGCGGGTTGTGAAATAGTTGCATATCTATGAATTAAGAAATGAAATTTTAATTCCGACCCTGGCGGCCAAAAACTGAAATGTTGAAATATCTCTGCGGGTTGTTTTTGATGTCCTCCAATAGCAATTCGAGTTGTTCAGATGATCCTTTCAATTTATCATACAACTCATCGTCGTTCAGCAGCAATCCGGCCGAACCTTCGCCTCGTTCAATCTTTTTCACAATCGTGTTGAGGCTTTCCAGGGCTTCAGCCGCATTGGCAATGGTACTGCCAACCTCTTCAGATGCAAGGGTGTCACTGATCCCTTCGAAATTTTTGATTATCCGGTCAATGCTTTCATTGTTGTTTTCAATGTTTGAAATGATGGCTTCAGCCATTTTGAAAATATGACTCAGTCGTGCTGATTCATCTTCGACGGTTTTATCAATTATCCGGGCTGTGTTTTCTATGGAATGAACACTTTGCTGAAAGCTTTGAATGCTTTCGTTAATTATGAGCCTGTTCTCAGGGCCTAAGATGCTATTTACACTTGTGATGATGGAGTCGAGCCGGTCAATAAAGGACTGAGCCTGGTCTTGCATAGGTTCTAACTGCCTAGCCAGTGCTTCGGCGAATGATGGTTTGAAAATCCCCTTGAGGGTATCACCGCTTTTGATGTAGTTATGATGATCTCCCAGGCCAATCTGGAGTTCTTTGTACCCAAAAATGTCGGAAGCAGCAATGTATGCTGCGGAGTTAACCGGTATTTTGATCTGCCGGTCAACGACGGCACGGATCAAAACCCTCCCTGATCCGTCGGGCATAAAACGGATCTGGTCAACCTGGCCGATCTTTACGCCACTAACGGTAACAGGGTTGGATGCCAGCAAACCGCTTACTTCATCGTAAACCGCATAAAACACGATCTGACGGGTGAAGATGTCTTTCCCTTTTAGATAGTTAATGCCCCAGATGATCAGCAAAAGGGCTGTGATGAACAAGATCCCCAGCTTAATTTCTTTCTTGATTTTCAATTTGAATGTATTTTTAGTTAGTCATTGTTGCCTTGCTGAAGCATTTGTATGGCCTCGGCGGGGCTGATCCTTTCGTTGTTAACAAAGGCCACGACAAATGCATCTTTAAAACCTGCATCCTGAACCTGCCGTTGTAGCTCAGCTGCTGATTCAATGGATGGTTCATCACCAACTGTGTATTTGTAGAGACCCTCATGGAAATACCAGGACACGTTTGGTAAACCACGAAAAACCGGATCATCAATTGTCTTTTCATCGGATGAAGCGGCAAACTGGACCCTGAAAGAAACCACATTGGTGATTTCTGGCTCCTGCGAATTGGGATTGGGCGCTATGGTTTCAGGCTTTGTTTCTGATGAATTCTCTGTGTGCAAATTTGTGATGTGATCCTCACTGATGTGATTATGGGCATATTGGTACCTGGCGACTGCCAGTGCGTCTTGTTCTTCCTTATAACTCCTGAATGCCCTGAAGATGGCTGATGCGATATGCGCCTGGCCGGCTTCTGACATCAGGTATTCCTCTTCGCGGGGATTGCTCAGGAAACCCGCTTCTACAAGGACACCTGGCATGGTGAGGTTATAAAGCACAAGAAAGCCGGCTTGTTTAACACCTCTGTCAACACGCCTGGCGCGTTCGCGAAATTGTTCTTGAATGAGCGAGGCAACCCGCAGGCTCTGCTCCAGATAGGCATTTTGATACAGGGTGAAAATGATGCTTGCTTCCGGTGAATTGGGATCAAAACCATCGTAAGTTTCCAGGTAATCATCTTCGTAAAGGATGGCTTTATTTTCGCGTCGTGCCACTTCAAGGTTTGCCTGGTTGCGGTGCAATCCCATTACGAATGTCTCAGTACCAATGGCCGTGCGTGATCCGGCACTGTTGCAATGTATTGATATAAAAAGATCTGCATTTTTTTCGTTGGCAATGCGCGCACGTTCATGAAGCGGAACATCAACATCTGTTTCCCGTGTAAAGATCACTTCCACATCTTCCATGTTTTCACGAATATACTCGCCCAGCTTCAGTGAAATGGCCAGTACGATATCTTTTTCCTTTGCGCGTCTGCCAACTGCTCCGGGTGCCCTGCCTCCATGCCCCGGATCAATCACTACTTTGTTTACAAAGCCCCGACTACTGTTTTGGGCTTCACAGGGATGGCTGAAAAGCAAAGTGCCAATAACAAAAATTACAAGAAGACGTTTCACTTGTAGTAAATTATTTTTATTTAGTTTTGCCGATGTATGTTGTTCAAAAAACAACTGCTTAAGTTTCCTACAAAAATAACAATATATCACATTGTGCACAAACTTCATATCTAAGTTTATCGTACTATTGGTTTTAATAGTGCTGTGTGCATCTGTGGTTTTGGCACAGGAGCCTGCTCATCAGCAGGCCGAAGCTGCAGGAAGTGCCATCTTGCCCGACATACTGAATGTCCCGGAAGCCCCATCTGACACGCTTCAAATAGCTCAGGAACCAGCTGAGGCAGAAGCAGAACGCCTGACTGGCTCTGCTCAAATGCTTGATGCCATAGTAGAGTACACGGCGCAGGATACCATTTTTCATGATATCCGGAACCGCAGGGTATATATCTACGGGAATGCTGATCTTAAGTATGTTGACATGCATCTGACAGCCGACTATATTGAGATTGACTTTAATACAAACGAATTATTTGCCCGTGGATTGCCCGACACGGCCGGTGTGATACGCGGGCATCCGGTTTTTACGGAGGGAATGCAGAGTTTTGAGTCGAGGGAGCTGCGTTATAATTTTGAGACAAAACGAGGACGTACGATCGGGGTTATTACCGAAGAGGCCGATGGCTTTGTGCATGGTGATGTGGTTAAACTGCAGCCTGCGGGGGAAGTTCACGTGTCAGAGGGCAAATACACGACTTGTGATGATCCCGAACCGCATTTCCACATAGCGTTCAGGCGTGCCAAGATCATTCCCAATGATAAGATCGTGTCGAGTTTCGCTTATCTCGTCATCAGGGGGGTGCCAACACCGCTCTTTGTGCCGTTTGGTTTTTTCCCGAACAAACGTGGGCAGGCATCCGG
>SKOK01000029.1 GCA_007120085.1 Bacteroidales bacterium
AAAAGAAAAAACAATAGGTATTATGCAATTGATGCCGCATAATACTCATAAAAACAAATTCGTGTTGTCCTGTCAAAGATATAACATTATTTCACAAACTCCAATATTTGAACAAAAAAATGAGAGCAGCAGGCTTTTTCTGCCTGCTGCTCTCAGAATTTATTACATTTTGCAACCGGACTCGATCCAGGCAGCCATTTCGCGGCTTTTCTGATCGTAATCGTCCTTGTGAATATTGCGCAGGTAGTGGTCGCTGATCTCGCGGATCTTGCCGGTGTTAACGATCAGCACTACCCAGTCGCCATTGGCGAGTTGTACTGGGCGTATGTTTTTCGCACTTGAGCTGCCACCGGGATCATCTCAAGCGAATAAAAGGTAACTTTGTTTTCTTTGCAATCAGCCGTATTGTAATTGATGATGTTGTTTTCTTTATTCATTGTTTAAAGGGTTATACCCCCCTTTCTTTCCAAATCCCCGGATTTCGGCTAAAATGAAAAAGTGCAAATACAGTTACGGTTGATTTGTGCACACTGTAAAACAAAGCGAATATTCCATAATGTGTTACTTTTACCTCAATAAAAATATATGCCTTTTTACGATGCAGCGACCATGGCAGCAGATCCGAAACAAAGGCCGCCAGGCTTTCCTAGCCAGCCCAGCGTCAAACTTCAGCAGAATCGTTCACGATTACACCGACGAGCGCAAGGGGTTTATGGTTTGGAAGGATATGCTGGAGGAGCGGGTGTTGCAGGAAAGCGGTCAAATGATGTCAATCCCGTTTTTACATGCTTCCTCAATGAAGACATCGCCCTCTTGGCAGGATATGGTTGGATAGGGTTTTATCAGATAGGAGAGGTCTGAAAAGTAATATTTCTTAAGAAATTGGTTAGTGTCAATAATTATTCTGCTTTTATTAATTCATTTTTCATGCCTGGATTTTCTGGCAGATTCAAATTCAATCAGGTTTTGTGCGATGCATTTACACGCAAAAGGATTTAATATGTTTTCTTCTTTGCGCTCTTAGCGAGGAATAAAAAATCCACGCAAAGGCCGCAAAAGGGTGTAGCCCTGCGGTTTTATTTGCTAAAGCAATGATAAGGATTGTTTGGTGAAATACCTCTGTTACTTTATCAGCAACCTGAGCATACTTGTGTTTTCGAGAAACAATTCCAGGGTGTCGCCGGGAACAACCGGACCCACGCCGGCGGGAGTGCCTGTAAAAAGGTAGTCTCCCATTTTGATGGTTACATATTTCGATACGTGTGTAATGAGCGAATCCACATCGTGGATCATCATCCCGGAGCGGCCATCCTGTACTGTTTCTCCATTTTTCTTGAGTGAGAACCGTATGTCATTGGGGTTCTGAAGGCTTTCCATTGGCACAAAGTCACTGATGGCAGCCGAACCGTCAAAAGCCTTGGCTATTTCCCAGGGCGTCCCGTTTTGCTGACACTCCCGCTGTACGTCGCGGGCAGTAAAATCAATCCCGACGCCAACCTCTTTGTAATAGGTATGCGCAAAGCGCGGCTGTATGTGCTTGCCCAGCTTGCATATCCTGTAAACCAACTCTATTTCATAATGTATCTCCTTCGAAAAATCAGGATAAAAAAAGGGCAGACCGGCGCGGATGATGGCGGTTTCAGGCTTCATGAAAAATAGCGGTGCCTTCGGTGTTGCACTCCTGAGTTCAGCAATGTGATCGCGGTAATTCCGGCCAATGCAAATGATCTTCACGACAAAAGAGTTTTTAAATTGTGGATTATGGAATATCAGTTTTTGCTTAGGGGGCAGGGTTATTTGTCTTTGATGTGCATGTTGCCTTTGTTAAGGCCACGAAGAATGACTGACTGCACCACCTTCTTGGTAGATAGCGGGAAATCGGCCTTCATCATCCAGTCAAAGTACTGGGGCTCTTTTGCGAAAACCTCATCAACCTGCTTTCCCTTGTATTTCCCGAATTTAAATACCTCCTTGCCTTGCTTGTTGTAACCGATATGGCCTACCAGATCAGCATTCTGGTGGTTGTAGGAGAAGTTATGAAGCGCCTGTACGTCATTTTTGATGGGTTTTTCCATCTTGCCCTCCCTGTCTTCAAAGTCGATGTCTTTGTAACGCTCTATCTGCGAAAGCAGTATTTCGTAAGTGGCTTTGGTATCGGCCTCGGCAGCGTGTGCATCAACCAGCTCCTTGCCACAGTAAAACCTGTAGGCTGCTTTCAGCGTGCGGGGTTCCATCTTGTGAAAAATGTTCTGGACATCCACCAGCCTGCGCTTTCTGATGTCAAATTCGATGCCAACGCGCAGGAACTCTTCGATAAGCATGGGTATGTCGAACTTGTTGGAGTTGTATCCGGCGAGGTCGCAATTTTGCAGAAACTGATCAAGGGCTGGGGCTAACTGTTTGAATGTGGGCTCATTGGCAACCTGTTCGTTGGTAATGCCGTGTATCTCGGTTACTTCGCGTGGGATGGGAATCCCTGGATTCACAAGTCTTGTTAGGGTTTCAGCACTGCCATCGGGCTGTACCTTATAGATGCTGATCTCTACGATGCGATCCCTGACAACGTTAGTGCCTGTTGTTTCAAGGTCAAAAAAAGCGATGGGGCGGGTAAGATTGAGTTGCATGAAATATATGATTAGAATGAATTTTTCTTTTCACGAAATTACAACAAATCTTCACGCCCCTGACTTAAAACCGGATTCTTCTAACGATTTTAAAGCAATAATGCAGCTTAGATGGTTTGATTTACATCAAAGTTCTCAAGGTTTTCTGCTATTTTCTGCAAGAACATACCTCCAAGCGCGCCATCTATCACCCTGTGATCGCAAGATAGCGACAACACCATCCTGTGGCGGATGGCGATCGTATCACCATCTGGCGTTTCAATCACCACAGGCTTTTTCTCTATCATACCCACGCCGAGGATGGCCACTTCAGGCTGGTTGATGATAGGCGTACCCATCAATGCGCCAAATGTTCCGAAGTTGGTTAGTGTAAACGTACTACCCTGTATCTCGTCGGGTTTGAGTTTGTTTTGGCGTGCCCTTTGTGTGAGGTCGTTCACTTCTTTGGTAATACCCAGCAGGCTCTTGTGGTCGGCATTTTTGATCACCGGCACGATGAGGTTGCCGCTTGGCAGTGCTGCGGCCATGCCAACGTTGATATTTTTGCGCTTGATGATGTTGTGCCCGTCCACGGAGATATTTACATTCGGAAACTCGCGAAGGGCTTTTGCGATCGCTTCAATGAAAATGGGAGTGAAGGTAAGCTTCTCACCGTCACGCTGCTGCAAAACGTTCTTTTGCTCGTTACGCCATTTTACCACCTTGGTCATGTCCGCTTCACGAATGATGGTGATGTGTGCTGAGGTATCGAGCGATTGCACCATGTGGTCGGCAATAAGTTTTCGCATCCTGTCCATCTCCACAACTTCATCTCCTTCGCCAACGTGCACTTTGGGTGCATGCGGTTTTGGTGCCGGGGCTGCGTCTGCCTGAGGAGCAGCTTGTTGAGCGGGTTGTGATGCTGCCGGTTGTTTTTGTGTCTCTGCAGGCTTTTCCTGGCGTGTTTTCAGGTACTTAAGGAGATCTTCCTTTGTCACCCTTCCGTTTTGGCCGGAACCTTCAAGCTTGTCGAGCTCAGCCAGTGAGATATTCTCCTTTTGTGCGATGCTGCGCACCAGTGGTGAGTAAAAGCGGTCGCTTTCATCCTTGCGAGAAGCAGGAATGTCAGCAGCCATGCTTGCTCCGGCCTCGGAAACTTCTTTTTTATCTTCAGCTGCTGGTGCAGGTTTTTGTTTTTCTGCCGGAGCCGCCTCTTCCGAAGCTGCATCATCTCCATCATCCTCACTGCCTGCCTCACCGGAAGTGTCAATGATGGCGATTACGGTTTCAACCTCTACCGTGTCGCCCTCATTAAACAGTTGCTTTTTCAATACACCTTCCACCGGACTCGGAATCTCAGAGTCCACCTTATCCGTAGCCAGCTCCAGGATGGGATCGTCCAGTTCGATGGTGTCGCCTACGTTTTTAAGCCACTTCGTAATGGTGGCTTCTGTGATGCTTTCGCCCAGTTTGGGCATCCTTAATTCAAAATTTGCCATATTATTTTTCTTTGGAATGTCAATACTTCACATCTTTCAAACAACAAAAAGCACAAAAGGTTTGACGGTTATCTGCATCTGATACACATTGAAAAATCACGCAACCATCATGACCGGGGCTTTCGTCCTAATTGCTGATATGCTTTGATGCATATCTGCAGGTCATTCTCAACTTTATAGTCTTTGGCATAAAGATTATTCAGGTTTTCCAGGGTTTCCACAGGAAGTTGTTTAATCCGGATGGCATCGCCGGGGTGCAGCACACTGTTTTTTAAGCGTGGAAGCTTTTTTGTGTCTTTAGCCGGATGATATCCTACCCACGACATTTTATTGATGCTCACCAGGATAAGGTTTTTAATGAATCTCCAGCGATTTTTCTGTAACAGGATGTGAACAGGAAGGCTGATCAGCAGCAGCGCGGAGAAAACAAGGTCGAAAAGCCGTTTTTGCCGTTTGTTTGCTGGTAAATTGATGGCATTCACATTGATGGTAAACAGGTCTCCAAAAGTATCGATGCTGTTGCTACCAATGATATAGAGGCCCTCGGGCGGTGCGATCTTAAAGTTCACCTGCTTTTCCTGCAATGTTGACATATGATTGATGATCTCTTGCGATGACATGTTGCCGGCACAGAAAATCACTTCGTTGATGTTGTATATGTCAATGATCTCATTGATTTGTGTGATGGTACCCAGGTAGCCATCCTGCTGAGGTTTTTTTGATTCCAGCGATACCATCCCGATAAAGGCCGTATTGCCACCAAGGCGCATCATTTGAAATATGCGGGCGGCTTCTTCTCCATCACCTGCAATAAGCACGCGTTTGCTGGCCGGACTGCTGACGTGCAGTGTTTTTTCCCTAACCAGGGTGTGTAAACTGCGCGTCAGAAGCATCGAAAACAACGCCCATAAACTGCCAAGCAATATCAAAGCCCTTGAGAAACGAAGATGTATGGGCAGCAGGGCA
Source organism: Bacteroidales bacterium (assembly GCA_007120085.1). Classification (GTDB taxonomy): domain Bacteria; phylum Bacteroidota; class Bacteroidia; order Bacteroidales; family UBA7960; genus PUPG01. Next base: position 5,069 of record SKOK01000029.1, read on the forward strand.
TAAATTACGAGAATGGCAATAGTGCCCCAGATGACACCCCTTACGATCCTGAAAAGCCGGACCGGCCTGTCGTAACCGCCACTGATAAAGACTGACATCAGCCAGAAAAGAATATAAGCCGGCACTATGATCTGCATGAATGCCGGCGGATAATAATTTATGTCAGCAGCAAAAACCTGGTGTCCCCAGTAGTTGGTGAGGTAATAGAAACCGCCATATATCAGGCCTGCATCCAGGGCCGGCCAGAAAATACGTTTCACAAAGCGCGCAGCCAAAGCAAGAAAAGCCCTGAAATAAACGGCCAGGTTGATCAAAAGGGAGAATACCCGCGCATTCTTTTTAGAAAAATGCTTCCGTGCAAAAATGATCATCGCATTGTAAAAAACCAGCACGTAGTTGACACTGCTTTTCTTGGTGCTTTCACCCTTGTAGTGAATGATACGTGTTTCCGGATAGTAGTAGTTGTTGTATCCGGCTTTTATGATGCGGTGCGAAAGGTCAATGTCCTCTCCATACATAAAAAAGTCTTCATCCAGGGCACCAATTTCTTCAAGTATATCCTTGCGAAGCAGCATGAAAGCGCCCGACAGCACGTGTACTTTGTGTGTTTTGTCTTTGTCAAGATAGCCCAGGTGGTATTTGCCAAAGGTCCGGGAGCGTGGAAACAGTGCCGAAAGACCGAAAATTTTGCTGAAAGCCACACCCGGTGTAGGCAGGCCACGCTTTGATTCGGGCAGAAATCGGCCCTGCCCGTCCAGCATTTTTACACCCAGTCCACCGGCATCAGGATGAGCATCCATGAAGCTGACAACCTTCGGCAATGTGTCATCTTCGACAACCGTATCAGGATTGAGCAATAAAACATACTTCCCTTTTGCCCGCCTGATTGCCTGGTTGTTAGCCTTGCTGAACCCGACATTCTCCTGGTTGGCAATTAGCCTTACATCCGGAAATTTTTCATTAAGCATTTCAACGGAGCCATCAACACTTTGATTGTCAACGACAAATACCTCCATCTCCAGTTGCTTGCCCGACTTGAACACCGAATGCAGGCATTGCTCCAGAAAATATTTCACATTGTAATTGACAATGACAATGGTAAGCTGCATCTTATCTTGTGGTTGTTGCTTCGTAAGCGGTACGGTAAATGATTGAACGTCCGAGTGTGATCTCGTCAGCATATTCGAGTTCATCGCCAATGGCAATACCGCGGGCGATTACCGAAATTTTGATGTTGAATGCATTCAATTTTTTATAGAGATAGAAGTTCGTGGTATCACCCTCCATCGTTGTGCTCAGGGCAAGGATCACCTCCCTGACTTCCTGTGTGTTGTGAAGCCGTTTTTCAAGCGCGGCGATGTTGAGGTCATCCGGGCCAATGCCATCGATTGGTGAGATGATGCCGCCAAGCACGTGATAAAGGCCGTGATACTGCCCTGTGTTTTCAATGGCAATCACATCACGCAGGTCTTCCACCACACATATCATTGACTTGTCGCGCCGCGGCGAACTGCATATGTCGCACAGCGAACGGTCAGCAATGTTATGGCACTCCCTGCAATACACCACTTCGCTGTGCAATTGCATTAAGGCTTCTGAAAAACGCTGAACGGTTTCGCCATCCTGCTTTAGCATATGCAAAACAAGGCGAAGGGCCGTTTTTTTGCCGATGCCCGGTAGTCGTGAGAATTCCTCAACGGCTGTTTGCAATAACTTAGATGAAAAAGTTTCCAAAACTGTCGGTTTTCTGCGGTTCAACCGCCAAAGTTACTAATAAATGCTTGTTGAAATAATAAAATCTTTGGCTATTTTTGCGGTCAATATCATTGATCCTGCGAAAGCATCTCATACAACAAGGCCCTATGACCCCATTGCTGATCCTTTTTTCCTTCGTAATTTACACGACCCTTATTTTTTTAATATCCCGTCTCACCGTCAGGAAAAAAAGCGGGAATGAAGCCTACTTTCGCGGAAACCGTAATTCGCCTTGGTATGTGGTTGCTTACGGAATGATAGGTGCATCATTGTCAGGCGTCACCTTCATGTCGGTACCTGGCCTGGTAAAAAGCGAGCAGTTCTCCTATATGGTGCTGGTTTTCGGATACCTCGCCGGTTATTTGGTGATTGCAAAAATATTGTTACCACTTTATTATCGCCTGAACCTCACCTCAATATATACTTATCTTGAACAGCGATTTGGCTTCGCTTCCTACAAAACAGGCTCCTTCTATTTTATCATTTCCCGGCTCATAGGAAGCTCGTTCAGGATGTTCCTGGTGGTGATCGTGCTGCAGCGCTTTGTTTTTGACGGCTGGGGCATTCCGATGGGTGTTACCGTGGCCCTGTTTATGGTGCTGATCCTGCTGTATTCTTTCCAGGGAGGCATAAAAACCATTGTTTGGACCGATACGTTGCAGACCACCTTTATGATCACAGCCGTTGTGGTGAGTATCATTTTGATAGCCACACAGTTGAACATGAGTATCCCGGCCCTGGTGTCGGAAGCCGGTGAGCGTGGCTTTACCCGCCTGTTTGTTTTTGACCACAACGATCCGCGCTTCTTCCTGAAGCAGTTTTTTGCCGGTATGTTCATTACGATTGTAATGACAGGCCTCGACCAGGATATGATGCAGAAGAACCTGAGCTGCCGCAACCTGCGCGATGCACAGAAAAACGTGCTCAGCTTTGGCGCCATCCTCATCCCAATCAACCTGTTGTTTCTGTTCCTGGGTGCCGTTCTTTGGATCTATGCCGGCGAAGTGGGCTTTGACCTTAGTGCAGATCAGACTTCCGACGAGCTGTTCCCTACCATCGCCCTGCAGTACCTTGGTGTTGTTGCAGGCCTCTGTTTTTTCTTCGGGTTGATATCGGCGGCCTACTCAAGTGCCGATGGCACCCTCACTGCCCTGACAACCGTAACTGTGATAGACTTTTTGGGCCTGGAACGCAAACCCGGCGTTACGGAAGAGCGCATTAAGCGAACCCGTTACATCGTGCACATCGCGTTTGCAGTGATCATGATGCTCATGATCATCGGTTATGGCGCCATCAACGATGAGGCTTTAATCAGCAAGCTTTTCACCATTGCCGGTTATACCTATGGCCCCTTGCTGGGTCTGTATTTCTTTGGCCTCTACACCAGGTGGCAGGTAAAAGACCGTTTTGTGCCTATTGTAGCGCTGCTTTCACCCGTTGTGAGCTACCTGCTAAGTATCAATTCAGAATGGCTTTTCAATGGCTACAGGTTCGGGTTTGAGATCCTTATCGTAAATGGACTGTTGACCTTCCTTGGTTTGCTTATGTTAAGAAACGGCAAAAAGTCTGATGCCTGAGCGATGTTTTACTTCGCTTTCTAGCTGATAAACTGCAGCGCAAACCCCAAAGCTGCGCCTCCAAGGATGATCCAGACGCTACTCACTTTTTTCATTACAAAAACTGCACCCAGTGCCAGCACCAGTATGGTGATGCTTTGCCAGTCGGTGGCAACCTCAATGGCCATGGAGATGCTCACGGCGAGCATCACGGCGACAGCAGCCACGTTTACACTGTCAAGGAATGCTGCTGAATATACTGATTTTCTCAGGCGCGGGATGATGGGGTATAAAACCAGTATGAAAACGATGGATGGAAGAAAAATGCCAATGGTCGCAGCAATGGCTCCTGGGACACCGTTAAGCAAATAGCCGACAAAAGTCGCAGCCGACAGGATCGGTCCGGGTGTAAACTGCCCGATGGCAATGGCATCCAGCAACTGTTCCCTTGTAAGCCATGCCAAACATTCAACAAGCTCACCATCCATGTATGCAACCAGGAGGTAGCCGCTGCCAAAAAGCACTGCCCCGATCTTGAAAAATATCCAGAAAAGTTTTAGGGTGCTTACTGCGGCAACGCCTGTGAGTCCGGCAT
>SKOK01000229.1 GCA_007120085.1 Bacteroidales bacterium
AGAGGACGCGGCACCCTGGTTACCATAATCGTACCACTGAGCAACAATTAACATATCTATTATGAATAATGTCAAGGTGTACATAATTGACGATCACAAACTGTTTATTGAAGGCTTATATTCTTTACTTGCAGACAAAGAGGGGTTGAGGGTAATCGGACACAGGTTGTCTCCGCTTGAAGCCTTGCAAAGCATTCATCAGATAAATGCAGATGTGTTTCTAATTGATATCAACATGCCGGAAATGAGCGGATTTGAGCTGGCGCAAAAGATCCTGGAGAAGAAGCCTGGTGCCAGAATGCTGGCCCTGACAATGTATGATGATTATCAATATATAGAAAAGATGATTAAATCCGGGGTAATGGGTTATTCATTGAAATCAGATACTATCAAAGAGCTCGTAAAAGCTATAAAGACCGTTGCAGCAGGAAAAAGATATATGTCGGAAAGACTGAAAGAAGATGTGATCGACAAAATTGGCTCCATAAACACTCTTGATGAAACAGAGGATATTAAAAAAAGCAAGCTGACAAACAGAGAAAAAGAGATCTTGCTGCTGATCACAAAAGAATATTCAAACAAAGCCATTGCGGAAAAACTTTTTATCAGTGAACGAACCGTAGAGACTCACCGCAAAAACATATGCTCAAAAACAAATGCAAATACATCGCTTGGGTTTCTAAAATATGGTATAGTTGAAGGGATTATCAAGATGTGAAAACCCAAATGGGACATCTTCCCGGAAAGCACAGGAAAAAATGGTCTGTCCTTACTCAGATGCTCATCTGTTTTCTCGTTGGCCAGAGCCCCTTCTACCTCTTTCTTTTCCGCGGCGGTAAGAAAGCTTTCTGCTGTTGCGCACAACCAAACCGCCTGTTTTGTGTGTTGCAGCGCTCAAATACGCTTTTATCAAAAACCTGAGGATTTATTTGTCAGCTACTTAGAAAAACAATGTTTAAGGTCTGCACAAAACAGGAAACCGGCAAATTTCAGGGCAAAAAAACCCTCTCGCATGAGAGGGCATTTGTGACTCCGGGGGGACTCGAACCCCCAACCGACAGAACCGGAATCTGCTATTCTATCCAATTGAACTACGGAGCCGTTTTCAGTGTGCAAAGATACGCATTTTTGAGAATGAAATAACTCACCGAAAGCGAAAACACCCACACTTGTTTAACCAAAATTTGCAATGGCAGGGTTTTTGCCTTATATTTGTGAAAAGCTTATGTTGGACACCAGCATTGCATATCATGAGAACTGGCCTTATTTGTATCTTAGCACCATTCCTGCTTCTTATTTCCCACAATTTAGAGGCAGACACCCGGAATGACAATCCGGCAACACCGCTGTTTGTTTTCTTTACAGAGAAACGCCAGGATGTGGATGAGACACTGCATTTCTTTGAGAACCGCAGCGCCGTTAAACGGCTTGCAGAAGTGGAGATCAATGAAGCAATCCGGTCGCTGGTTGCCATTAAGGCCGGCGACAAGCTGACAATTGCGCTTTTCGGAGAAACCAACAAGGTCGCCACAGTACAGCGCACTGATATCAACCGCAGTGACACACGAAGCCTTACGGCCCAACTTGCCGGCAAGCAGGGATACCTCGTGCTGGCAACCACCGGAAACCGCTGCCTTGGCAGCATTTTCCTTCCCGGGCAAAACCTATATTACAAGATCATCAGCGACCCGTACACACACAAGCATTACATCCTGGAACTTGACGCCCACGACAGGGACATAATCCTGGGCCAAACAACCCATAAAAAACATGGAATTCCCGTGATTGATGATCAACAGGGCCAGGGATACAACATATCCCGGCAGCCGCTGGACGCTCCTGCCGAACATGCTACCATCGATATCATGATGGTCTATACCCCTGCCGCAAAGATGTGGGCCAACCAGCATGGCGGTGGCATTGAAAATGTTATTGCGCTGTCATTGGCTAACACACAACTGGTTCACGATAACAGCCAAACCATGGTCAATTTTTCAATTGCCTACATCGGTTTGGTAGATTATGAAGAAACAGGCATATCCCAGATAGACCTCTGGCGACTTACCGCATCACCCACCTATAACCCCTACGGTCTATCCGTATGGGGAGGGTATGGCATACCAGGATATCTGAACGAAGTCCACGAGCTGCGCAATCAATACAGTGCCGACCTTTGTGTATTGTTTACATACACATACGACACCGGGGGCATGGCCCATACCTTGAGCAGCAAACATGGTCAGCCAAAACACGCATTTTCCATCGTAAGAGTTCAACAGTCAGCATTTTCATACACAAAAGCCCATGAGCTTGGCCATAACCTGGGCTGCCACCATCACAAGGATCAGCTGTCCCAGCCAGGTCCAACAAGCTGGACGAACTGGCCTGAAAACACATGGTCAGCGGGCTGGAGATGGCAAGGCAATGAAAATCAATACTATTGCACTGTAATGACTTACGAACCAGGTTTCTTTTTTAATGATGGCATCACCCATACCCGAATACCCTATTATTCAAATCCCGGTGTGTCATACCTGGGCGCAAGCACCGGGCATCCCGATGATGGCGACAATTTGCGTACCATCCGCAAAATGAAACACATCGTTGCATCCTATCGTGTTCCAGGTATGGCCCTGGTATCCACAAACCCCGTTTCAGACATCGCCCTGTTTGGTGCCAGTTCAGGTGGACATGTCATTGTCTTTGAAGGCCACCCCGTATTACAACGAGGCCTCGTCTGGGATACGGAGCCCTACCCTACCCTCGACCGGAACAAAGGTCATACAACAGAAAAAGGCGGTGAAGGACCGTTTACCAGCCGCGCCTCCGGACTGGAGGCAGCCACCAGCTATTACATAACTGCTTATGCAACGAATGATGCAGGCACTGCATATGGCGGTCATCGATTCTTCACCACACCAGAGCCATCGTCTGCGACTATAAGCACCCGGAAAGCCTCCAAAGTTGGACATAATTTCGCCATCGCTGGTGGCACTGTTTCAAAAGAAGGGAACTCTGAGGTTTCAATGCGGGGAGTTGTTTGGAGCACAACGCCTAACCCGACAATAGACGCCAATGATGGAATCACACATGATGGCACCGGTGCAGGTGCTTTTGAAAGCCGGCTCTCCGGACTCAAAAGCGGCCAGAGATACTTTTACAGGGCTTATTCAACGAACTACGCAGGCACCGTATATGGTGTTCAATTTTTTATCAACACGCCCCTCGCTGGCATATTCCCCAATCCGTTTAACGACAAACTGGAGATTGCTTTTCAGAATGAAAGCAAGCAAGGTGTGACCATTGTTCTTAAAAACCTGCACGGCCAGGTGGTCAAAAGAAAAGAGGTTAATCAGGCTGGCGACATTCATGAGGTATTAAATGTCAGCCACCTGAAAGGGGGATATTACCTGCTGACAATAGAAGGCGAGCAAGACTTCCCTGTATGGCCCTTGCTAAAGACAGAACCATAGTGCAGCTGGTCATTTCAGCAAAGCAGGAACACCGTAATCCAATAATTTTCAGGGAAGTAAGATATAAACATGGTTTATGATGCCTGTGCTTGCCAAATCACAGCACACCGTGTCATTGTTTTACCCAGCGCAAGGCCGCCCTGTGCCTTCCATCATCTATTTCAAGAATATAAACTCCAGATGGAAGGTGTTCAACATTTATACTATAGGACAAATTTAGTGTGGCATCCGTGTCAGGATTCGACAGCATGGTAACGCAGAGCAGCGCACCATCAATGCTTCGTATCCTTGCCTCGGGTGAGTTATTGGTTGCCGGCCAGTACGAGTGATCAATGGAAATTGTAAGTATATCCACAGCCGGATTGGGGAAAAGCTGAATGGCGTTGTCTGGAGTAAGTGAAGGTGTCAGACCCGTATCATCATCCGCATCAGTTTCAAAAAGCTCACCTTCATCCACATACCAATATTGCCATTCGCCACCCTCTCCATTTTCCCAGCTGTTGATGTCAAACCACCCACTGCCATCAAAGTCGCCTTTGACCTTATACACTTTAATGGCTTGTTCCGACTGTATCCAGGTCAGCGGTGTTCCTTCTTCGCAAACTTCGGGCGGGCCACCGTACTTTTTCAGGAAGTATCCGAAATCGGGGTATGAGGGATGGCCAAACACCCTGGCCTTGCCGGTTTCATCCACGGCTATGGCCGTGTATTCGTTTGCCGCAATCCCTTTGGCAGGCATGCCCCAGTCGGCCACCATGCGTGCCATGAAGGCCACGTGCCGCCCTTTGCGGTCATTGTTATCATTCTCCGGGCGATTATAGTGTGTGTCTGTGATGGTGTTGTTCATAAACGGAACATCCAGGAAGTCTTTTTCGAGCTTTACGCGCCAGTGATAAGGGTTGTCCAGTGCTTCTGAAGACCAAACGGTTTGGTTTTCGGCCGTAAAAACCACCTCACCCAGTACCGCCATGCCAGCACTCGTGCCGCCAATGGTGATCTGCTTCTCCATAATCAGCTGCTGCAATGTCTCCAGCAAGGCCGAATCACGCCAATGGTTGACATAGTTCCACTGGTTTCCGCCAGCTATGAAGACAACTTCAGCATTGTTTAAAATTTCAACAACCTCCTCTTCATTTGCATGTTCTGCACTCTGTATTACGATGCTTGTAACCGAGTTGACCGGCACACCCAACCCTGAGTAAAAATAATTATTGTAGCCATCCGATCCGCTGGCCCTCAAAACAACCACATCGCCTCCATCAGCCCTTGCCAGCATCCACTTCATGGCATCATCATTGTCAGTGGCACCACCTGCCAATACAAGGCCCGGTAAATGGTTGGTTTCCACAGGTTCTTCATTTCCGGTGTGATAAATGTTCTGGGCTGCCAATGGCAATGCCGCCGCCAGCATACAAGCAATCAAAAATACAGTAATGCGTTTCAACTTATTCATAAAGGGGTACTGTTTCATTATCATTACAAGAAATTCCCATATGACAGATTAGAACCTGATTGCTTTACATTTGAAGGTTATGTGGTTCAGACACCAATCATCACATCATTTAACAAACGAATCATCAAAACCCATTCAACTCCATGGTGACCGTGGGTATAAGCAACAGAAATCCCAGCAGGATTAGGATCACGATGAGCGGGGTTACCCATCGCACCCATTTGTGGTAAGGGATGCGGGCTACACCCAGCACGGCGATCAGCACGCCGGATGTGGGTGTGATCATATTCGTGAAGCCATCGCCAAACTGGAAGGCCATCACGGTGGCCTGCCTTGAAATGCCGATCAGGTCGCTGAAGGGTGCCATGATGGGCATGGTGATGGCTGCTTTGGCCGAGCCGCTGGGAATCACCACATTGACAATGGTTTGGATCACATACATCACCCCAACGGAAGCTACGTTGCCAAACTGACCCAGCGAACGTGACAGTCCGTACAAAATGCTGTCTATCACCCCTCCATGCTCCAGCACCACGATGATGCCGCCTGCCAGCCCTACGATGATGGCCGCCGACATGATATCTTTAACACCGTCAAGGAAAGAATTGGCAATCTCGTTGGCATGCTTGTTCACCGCCATCCCGGCAGCAATGCCCATTCCAAGAAATAGTGTGGCGATTTCCATCACATACCAGCCGTAACCCATCACACCAACAATTAAAAACAAAATGGTGTAGGCGAGCAACAGGAGCACGAAAAAATGGACTGATTTACGCAGGGTGAACACACCGGCAATGGCAAAGATGACTGTTGTTACGGGTAGAATCACAACTGTAAAGGAAGATGCCCCGATTGTAAGTGTTGAAACGGGATAGAAAAACGAAAATGCTGTAAGCACCAAAAGCACAATGCCATACACCACCCACGCCATTTTTGGTGTATAATATGTGATGTTTTCTGTCTCACTTTGTCCGCGTTTGCGCCAGTAGCTGTCTTCTTCATACATCATGGAAGAGGTTGGGTTTTTGCGGATGCGGGCCACATAACGCAACACGAAGGCAATGCCCACGATATTGATCACCACCCAGGCAAACAGGCGGTACTCAATCCCTGAAAAGAGGGGCAGTCCGGCGAGGCCCTGGGCGATGCCGATCGTAAATGGATTGAGGATGGCACCGGCAAACCCCAGGTGTGCCCCTATATACACCATACACACCCCGGTGATGCTGTCGTAGCCCATCGAAATGGCCAGCGGTATCAGGATGATCACAAAGGCGATGGTTTCCTCGCTCATCCCGAAAATGGCCCCAAAGGCGCTGAATAGCAGCATCACCATCACAATGATGATGTTGTCAATGCCAATGCGACGCATCAAACGGTTATTCTCCAGCTTCCGGGTGCTGTGAAGAAATGCCATGATGCCCACGTCAATGGCCTTGGTCTGGTTCATGATCCAGAAGGCTCCGCCGAGCATCAAAATGAATACGATGATGTTTGACTGCCTCACAAAGCCGTTGAACAAGGCCGAAAGCACCTGCCAGGTCTGAACCTGGCTGTCGAGTGTGTATCCTTCGGGCAGGTCGTCGGCATAGTAAAACACCATGGTGGTTAGTTCCTTACCATCCACTTCAACAGTTTCCTGGATATATTTCCCGGGCGGGATGAACCAGGTTAAGATGGCCGCAATGATGATGATGGCAAAAACAATGACGTAGGTGTGGGGTATCTTCTTTAACATTGGAAGGGGTTGCCGTTTTGGTGTTCTGTTTATATATGTTTATATTTCGGTTTCACAGGTCAAGCCCTGTCATTACATAACTCAATTCAACTCCAAACTCCCACAATCAACCTCCTTTGTGTCAAAAAGCCTGGTCCCGAATGGTCGGGGTTTTCAACATGAGTGTTTAGTGTTTTTCGCTTTCACATCCTGGTTTCAGATGCAGGTTTTCTTTACAGGAATGCTTTTATTACTGGTTTTCCTGTATTAAAAACTTATCACCGGGCAAAAAGACATCCAGCTGCAAACCGGTGCCCCCAAGCTTGTCATTGTAGAGGTTACGGGATTGGTTTGGATTGCGAAACACGATTACCTGTGCATCGCCCACCACTTCGGCTTCATTGCCCTTTACGAAGATGGCCGTTGACTCGTCGATGCCGATGCCCGGCAGCTTGGGGTGTTCGAGCACGGCGGTGATAAGGCGGTTATGGCGGCTGCGCCAAACAAAGTGCTGGTCGATGATGGCCGTGGCAAGCAGTCCCAGGCCTGTTGCCAGTTCAAGGTTTTCGCTTTCTATGATGGGAAAAGTAGCGCGATACTCCGGGTGGCGGAGCTCATTGCCGGTGATCATCTTTTCGCTCATTACGGCGGCACCGGCGCTGGTGCCGGCGATCATCGCCCCGTTGTTGTAAGCTTCGAAGATGGCGTCCATGATCGGGGTGTTGTAAACAATATCCATAAAGCGGCTCTGATCACCGCCACTGATATAGATCAGCGACGCATGGTTGAGGGAGTCTACCCATTCCTGGCGTGGGGTTTCGCCCGGAAGGAAGTTAAACCCTGTTACGTTGTTTATGCCTTGGGCGAAAAACTGCTCACCCGACCAGATGATGGCGGAGTCGGGCAGTGAGCTTGACATCGGGAGGATGACAGCGTAACCGCCATCGCGCAGGCCGGCCTCATCTATCATACGGGCAACCAGGGCGGGTGGACGGCTGCCGCCTCCAATGATAAAGAGCGACCCTTCAGGCACTTCTTTAGTGTCATGTTGAACAGGCCCCTGGCAAGCATTCATTGCTATCATGGCCAAAAAAGACATTGTCAATATAATATACTTCATACGTTTGTTTTTTCTGAAACTGTTAAATAGTACCCGCGAATTAAACGCTCTTCTATGTCAAAATATTAAACAGGCAATTTCATTTAATCACCTGACATATAAACATGAATATCTCGCATTACAATTGACCAAAGGTCTGTAGAGTCATGGTGGCGGAAAGCAATATGAACCTCCTGACCGGCGTATTCACTCAGGTCCAGGGTGCGTAAAATCCACACCCAGTTCGTCATGTCGGGTTGCAACCTTTCTGTATAAATTGTTTCAAAGTCTTCAATCTCAGTGCCGGTTGTAGAAACCAATACGCTGTAGTTTTCTGTTCGGAATGCTGCACCCGAAGCCCTTGGTGTTACCTGGAAATCTAATGATGCACCTGATACATCACTCAGATCGATTTTGGGAGTGATGATCCAATTATCGGGCTCTAAGGCTTCGCCACTACCTACCAACCATGAATCTGAAAGAATATAGTATTCCATTTGCTCTTCACCCATGGAGCTTCCCCAGTACCAATTATGGCCATCGCCGTCATAGTCTATCAAAGTCCAGTTCTCCGGTGGAAAGTTGTCCTCCAGATCCGGGTCATCAAACTGTTCCCTGAAGATCGTGGAGACAAGAGTCAGACGATCAGTTTTTTCAAGGTTGTTATAATGCAGTTCCACCTCAGGTACAATTGTTAATGTGACATCATACACGCCATCTTGTGTAAAAACCTCTACAGGGTTCTCTTCCATTGACGTATTGCCATTCCCGAAGTCCCATAAGTAAGAAACGGCATTGAGTGAAGTGTTTTCAAAGCTGACAATATAGTGTATGTCGCCTGTTCCCGGATCTGTGGTGAATTCAAATTCGAAAGTAAAGTTGGCTTGTGCACTCGCCGGCGGAACTTCTATTTCATCATCCGAACAAGAATAAAACGTCAATGCTACTGCCGTTAATGCCAAAAACAGTACACTTATTTGATTTATAGTTTTCATTGATCTATTGTGTTTGTAAATGGTTTCTAATTTCTAATTTCTATCTTCCAACTTCTAACTTCTAACTTCTGAAAATTAGTAGCAGTCATTCTGGTACATCCCTTCGTGAAAGTTTGTAAGCAGCTCTCCCAGGGGTATTGGAAAGAGGTACTGGCACTCTTCGGCAATACCTTCGAGCACATCGATGGCTTTCCCGGTGCGAACCAGGTCGAACCAGCG
>SKOK01000102.1 GCA_007120085.1 Bacteroidales bacterium
CGGTGCCAACATATGCTCCTGAAATCAAAATATTTCCACCTGATCCGGCGTATGCTTTCAGATTATTGATCATCGGTTCAGTATAGACGCTGAAAACAATGCTGTCATTGTCAAACCACGATGGCAAGCCTTTTTGTTTGCCCATGATAATATTTACTGCGAGATAGCCAGTGATATCAGTTTGCTCGCTTTCAAAGGCTTTCCTGCTCATAGAAACGAATGAGTAACCCGCATTTCTGATGGATTTTCCGTGTACTGCCGGATAGTCAAAATTGTTCCCGGGAATGATGAGCTTTTCAAGGTCGCCATAGCTGGCACCCCAGCCAGGGCTGTCATCATCCAGCCAGGGTGATTGACGGCTGTAATCGTATTGCAGGCCGGTTGTTGATACTGAATACTTGTATGGAACAGGTAGATCATCCCACCAGCTCAGCCCGGCCAAATCACCGGTATCGAACACACCAGGGCCGCTGATGCGATCAAAGCCATTGACAATCAATACCATTTTCTTTGATTCAGGCATCAAGGCAACCGACAGTATTTCCGACGGAAAGCTCTCCCCCCCATCATTCAGGGCGGTTACCTGAAAGCTGTATATTTTCCCCCATTCAGGCAATTCCAGATCAATGTCATTATTCTCAGTGATATTGCCCTGATCGAATCCCTGGCCTTCTTCGCGAAGATAGACCTTAAAGTATTGAGCTGTCGCAGATGGTTCCATAGGATCTTCAACGGCTTTCCACGACAATCTTACTTTTTTTCCTGTCGTATGGCTGATGGCAAAATGATCGGGCGGCAAGGGCTGAACGACGGCCTCCCTGTCCTCATTCTGTGCCAGAAAGCGTAAAATCCCCTTGTAAATTGCCCTGCTGGCGATAAACTGAAACCTGGGATCAAGGCCATAGCTGACATCTGCCAGGTTCTGGTGGGAATAAAGTTCCAGAAGCATTGCGGGTACGTTTGGCCTCCAGGCCTCCGAGTACTGCCTGTCCCAGATCGCCCTCCGCGTCCATTGCGGGTTTGCCATTGTCCGGATATCTGAAACAATCTGATCCTGGATGATATCACTGAGGTCGCGGCTGGCCAGGCGGGATAAGCCATCAGGGAAAACACCATCATCACGCTGAGCACTATAGATGGCAAGTGTCCCGATCACCGAGTCACCTGGCGTGACTCCTGCATCCGTATGAAATGATAAGGAAAGATCGATCGGGATGTTCAAACCCCGGGTGTTTCTGTTCCTCTCAGGCCCCAATGGAGCTCCCATCAGGTAGTTCACCCACTCGCCGCGCGACATAAAATCATCATTGTAATCGTTCTTTCCTTCATTGAGTGAATAAACCAAAGTGTCAGGCATACCTGCATACTGCAAATAATACCTTGCACCTTCAACAAATCTTGGGCTTTCACTTAGCTTCCAACCATTATCCTCAACTTCTGATGGAAATACAGTTTGGTTAAAGACTGAACTTCCTGCGTCGCTGCTCGACTGGCGGTTTGGGATTCCTTCGCCGGCATCTCTCCGGGCAATGTTACCCTTGCCACCGCCAAAACGAACGGCATCAGCCGTGACAAAGCCGTGCTTACCTGATTCAGATGAAAGGATGACACTTCCCGTTTCCCTGTTCTTGCCTCTTAAGAAAAAAAAGTTTCCTAGATACACCCAGGTGTCAAAACCCATTTGTTGATTCACATTGAAACTGGCACTGCCCCCGCTGTAGTTAACGATATAACTGACATCATCAACGTTTTGTGGTGCCTCTGTCCATGATACATAAACTGCATAATGACCGTCAGCAGGAATTTCAGGAACATACTCCAGGCTGCCTGCAGAGTTTGCAGGAATGCGCAGATGACTCCCCTTCCTGAATGGATTGTCGCCATCAAACAAAGTATCGCGCATCGCAAACCCACCTGGGAGTTCCTCCCACAGTGCTTTACCATGATCAATCAACAACTCTGATTCTCCTGAAGAGCCCGAAACATCAACGATCACCTCGTTTGCCTGTATATCACGCTCACGCGGGATCAACACGTTGGCACCCGCATTTTCAAGCATTGGAGTAATATAATTGACCACATACTCCATCGTCAGCATATCCTCGATGGTGCCAAAAAGACGTGCACGCTGCCATTGCCACCGGTCGTTTGCGGCATCATAATAATAACCATGGCTGTGCCACAGGGCAATATGATTTCCGCTAAGGCCCTGCTCAAAAAGTGGCTGCGCCAGACGATTTACCAGGGGAGAGACAGAAACCCCTGACCTGACCCTCAAACGATCTTCAGAATAATATCCCTTGCGATAATAATTTGGAATGAATTCGTACAATTGCCGCCCCCTGGCAAACAACTCTATATCATAGTTCCTGAAGCGCCAACCAAGCATGTTCATATATTCATTTTCCAGGTAAACCAGCCAGTGATACCTGATGGGAATATGTGTCATGGCAGGGCTGAAAAACAACTGCACCCGCTGATCGCTTCTTTGCACCGACACGCTGTCAAGCGTGATCCGGCCAAGGTGCTGCCATGGCAAAAACAACAGGGAGGCCTCGTCCAGCCGGCTCTCAGCCCGTCGCTGCATACGCTCATCGCCTGACAAAAAACCTTGTGCACGAGTTTCTGTGATGAATGAAAATGACAACAACAAAAAAAACGGAACCGATATCCGAATGAAGCATATTATCATAATTCCAACTAATTACATAATAAAACCACCACTTAAAAACAACGCTTTAGTGACCCCCAAATGTATTAACTCTTTTTTAAATAGAAAAAAAAATAATAGTTTTTAAAAAAAATAATTAATGTTATCAAATTCTTTATACATTTGTGCGGAATATCTTTTTTTTAGCCTGCTCACAGTTAAATTTAAGAATGATGAAGCTTATTGTTGACAGCGGTTCTTCCAAAACTACCTGGTATTTACTTACGAACACCGCCGATGGCTCAACACAGTGCCTTACGGCTGGCATCAATCCTTTCTTTCAGAAAACATCTGATATCATTAAGACGCTGAAAAATGAGTACATTCTTGAAAAAGAACTGATTTCGGCCATCTATTTTTATGGTGCCGGAATCACGGATCAATCCAAGAAAGATGAGCTTTATGGCGTTTTAAGCGGCTTTTTCGGACTTACAAAAATCCACATTGAAAGTGATCTGCTTGCAGCTGCGAGGTCACTATGTGGCAATGAAGAAGGCATTGCAGCCATTTTGGGTACAGGTTCCAATTCTTGCTATTATGATGGGGAGAAAGTTACCCTGCATGTATCGCCATTGGGATACATCCTGGGCGATGAGGGCAGTGGTGCCGTAATGGGTCGCCTTTTGGTGGCAGATGTGCTCAAGAACCAGTTTCCTCAAAGCCTGACGAAACATTTTTACGAAAAACACAACACGACCAAAAGTGAGGTGATGGAGCATGTTTACAGGAAACCATTCCCCAACCGCTACCTGGCAAGCTTTACAAAGTTCATGCTTGAAAATATCCACGAGGAAAAGATTGCAAACATCATTTCGGGGAGCTTCACAAGTTTTTTTAACAGAAACATCGCACAGTATCCACAATCGCGCAAGCTGCCGGTTCAGTTTACTGGCAGCGTTGCCTGGCATTTCTCAGACCTTCTGAAAGATGCCGCTTCGAAAGCTGGTTTTTCTGTTGGCAGGATAACCCAAAACCCAATGCACGATCTTTTGGCATATCATAAAAAATAAATAAAACAGATCAAACGTCCATGACATGGTTTTTGACACACATTGGGATGATTATCCAAGCTGGATAGTAGAAGTTAGAAGTTGGAAGATAGAGGTTAGAAAAAGAAAATACAACATCTAACATCTAACATCTAACATCTAATCTCCATCTTAGGAACAAATACAAACATCAGATATACAATCACTTACGATAATGCAAACAAATGAAAACCGAAAGAGATACTTTTGCCCTTAGCATAACCGAATCTCCTTCAAGCTTTGAAGACCTTGAGAAAATGTCGGTTCATGCGCTGGTGACCTCCATGAACCAGGAAGACGAAAAAGTACCGAAAGCTGTAGCCAAAGCATTGCCGCAGATAGAATGCCTGATAGAGCGGATTTTATCCAGGATGCAACAGGGGGGCAGGGTTTTTTATCTTGGTGCCGGCACAAGTGGCCGCCTGGGTGTATTGGACGCATCTGAGCTGCCGCCCACCTTCGGTGTACCTCCCACCATGGTGATCGGACTGATTGCCGGCGGCGATGTTGCCTTGCGCAAGGCTGTTGAGGCAGCCGAAGATGACCCTGAAAAAGCATGGAAAGAATTACTGGCTTATGATATTAGTCCGCTTGATACAGTCATTGGCATCGCAGCATCAGGCACAACACCATACGTTGTTGGCGGCCTGAAAAAAGCCAGGGAGAATGGCCTTATGACAGGCTGCATTACCTGCAACCCGGGCTCAAAAGTAGCTCAGGAGGCAGAATGCCCCATTGAAGTGGTTGTTGGGCCTGAATTTGTAACCGGCAGTACGCGGCTTAAAGCCGGTACAGCCCAAAAAATGGTGCTCAATATCATAACCACCACGCTGATGATCAAAATGGGAAGGGTGAAGGGTAACAAAATGGTAAATATGCAACTCACCAATAAAAAGCTTGTTGAAAGGGGAACCAGGATGCTGATGGAAGAGCTTGGTCTGCCAGAACACGAAGCACGGGAGGCACTGATAAAATACGGTTCCGTGAGAAAAGCCATCGAAGCAATGAAACCATAAAAAAGATAATTATCAAACTCGGCATGCTAATATTTTTATTGTTCAATTTTTTTTTACTAAATTTAGCACACACTATATTTATAACTAACTTTTATCTTAAGAATATAAATTCACCAATCATTATACACGCCATTTCAATCACTAAACCGCAGCAATATGAAAAAAGTCTTCATTTTTATTGGGCTTTTGCTATTCATTAGCGCACAGTCATTTGCGCAGCAAAGGCTTATCCGGGGAACAGTCACGGATATCACCGATGACCTCCCTCTGCCGGGTGTTACCATTTTAATCAAAGGTACGACTACCGGCACCACTTCTGACCTTGACGGCAATTACCAGATCAGGGCATCATCAGACGACATTCTGGTATTCAGGTTCGTAGGGATGGAAACCAGGGAAATACTTGTCGAAGACCGCGACATCATCGACGTGGCATTGTTGCCTGACGTGGCCACACTGGAGCAGGTTGTGGTAACAGCATTGGGTATCAGAAGGGAAGAGCGGCAGCTGACCGTCAATATCCAGAGTGTGGACTCCGACGCACTGGTAAGCTCGAGGCAGGAAAACCTCGTCAACGCACTCCAGGGCCGTGTATCGGGTGTGCAGATCACCTCTACCGGTGGTGCACCCGGGGCAGCCAGTGAGATCATCCTCAGGGGCGCTACCTCCGTGGACGGCGACAACCAGCCACTCTTTGTCGTTGATGGCATCCCGATCTCCAATGCCAGCATCAGGGGAACCACCAACAGGGCGGCCGACATCAACCCCAACGACATTGAGTCGATCTCCATCCTGAAAGGTGCTGCAGCAGCAGCCCTCTACGGCATCGATGCCGCCAACGGAGCCATCATCATCACAACCAAAAGAGGACAGGAAGGTGTGGTGACAGTGAACCTCAGCGCAACGACCACGCTGAGCCAGGTAGGGCAGCTTCACGATGTCCAGAATACTTATACCACAGGCGCAGCAGGCCTATACAACCCTAACACATTCGCACACTGGGGACCACTCCACAGAAGAAGCGACCAGGTCTATAACAACCTTGAGAACTTTTTCCAAACGGGATTGTCAAGAAAAATTGATGCCAATGTGAGTGGTGGCAGCGAAAGTCTTACGTATTATCTTGCCATTTCTGACCTCGATGATGAAGGCATCGTGCCCAACACCAATTATCAACGTCGTTCGGCCATGCTCACCGGTTCTGCCAATATCACTGACAGGCTAAGGATAACCACCACTGCCAACATCATCAAATCAAATAACCGCTATGGCATCGTTGGTGCATCAGGCGGATGGATGGCCAATGTGTATCGCTGGCCGCGCTGGGATGACATGGAAACCATTTACAATCCCGATGGCAGCAAACGCTATGTGTGGATACCCACCAGCGGCAACCTCGCTGAAGTACCGGATAACCCGCTATGGATAGCACATCACAACGTCAGAAACGACGGCGTTGACAGGGTCATCGGCTCTGCAAACATCAATTATGAGATCAACGACTGGCTCAGGGTTGATTACATCGCCGGACGCGACTATTTTTCTCAACAATATAAAGCGGTTCGCGAATGGGGCTCATCAGGTGCAGCTTTTGAAGGTGCAATCAGCGAATTCAGCCGCGAAGTTGAAAAGATCACCTCTACTGCAATTGTTACTGCCGACAGAAACATTACAAGTGATTTGAACATCACTGCACTCGTAGGTAACAATTTACAGTCGGATTATTCACGCAACACTTTTGTGGAAGGCGAAAGATTCAGAAACCCCACCCTGCACTCTATCAACAACCTGCAGGAAGTCAGGACTTCACAATCCACTGCCCAAAGACGCATTGTGGGTGTCTTTGGCGATATTACTCTCGATTACAAACGATTCCTGGTATTGGGCTTTACAGGCAGGAACGACTGGTCTTCAACTCTGCCGGTCGAAAACAGGTCATTCTTTTATCCCTCTTACAGCTTTGCTTTCATCCCTTCTGAACTGATCGATGGAGGGTTGAGCGACGTACTTTCTTTTGCGAAACTGCGTGCCAGTTATGCGCAAGTCGGTAAAGATGCACCACCTCATCGCCTCACCCAAACCCTGACCCAGTTTTATGGCATCAATTCGGGCTGGCGCAATGATCCGTTTGCCGGTAACCCGATGCTGAAACCAGAGATCACGACTGAATTTGAGGTCGGTATAGACCTGAGGTTGTGGGAAGGTCTTTTCAATGTTGACCTTACATATTACCAGCGCAAATCTGACGATCAGATCATTCAGCCCCGTGTTACACCCGTTACCGGTGCCATCCTGCAAACAGTAAACTCAGGGTCAGTAGAGAACAAGGGCATCGAGCTGCTGCTGAGCAGCAACATTATCCGCCGCGATGAGATGGTCTGGGAAGTCACCCTTAATACCTTCGGAAACAGATCAAAACTTACCAAACTTTTTGGCGACCTGGTTGAGTTCCCCGTTACTTATGGGCAGGTTTCCTCGCAAGCCATTGCCAGTTCGTGGCTGGGAGAACCCTTATTTGGTATCGTTGGTACGGATTATGCACGAACCGACGATGGGAAAGTCATTGTTGATGCCGACGGTTACCCCATCATCGATTCAGAAAAACGCTACATTGGCAACCGCGAACCAAAATTCTATTATGGCTTCAATAACAACTTCCGCTACAAAGACTTTGAAATATCTTTCCTTATTGATGGAACATACGGTGCTGAGATCATGAATGCTACCGGGCAGTTTCTCTTATCCAGCGGCAATCACTCAATGCTTGAAGACTACCGTAATGAAGAGTTTATCTTTGATGGTGTTGTAGAACAAGAGGATGGTTCTTTCATACCGAACGAAACCCCCATCATTCTGAATCGCGAATTCTTCCAGAACTATTACATCCTGGCAGGTTCCAACTTTGTTGAGCAAGCCTGGTGGATACGCCTGCGGAGCATCAACCTGTCATATTATCTTCCCGAAAGGATCACCGGACGAATGGGCATGAAAAATGCTTCCGTTTTCCTGAACATGCAAAACCTGTTTTTAATCACCAATTACTCGGGCGGCGATCCTGAGGTTAACAATGCCGGCCCGGGTGGCGGCGCCAGTGGCGCAGGTACCATGGGCGTCGATTATTTCCAGGTGCCGCACCGCAAAGCCGTTACATTTGGATTTAATGTTGGTTTTTAAAAATCATATACAAATCGATCTGAAAAATCAAAAAATAGATAGCAATGAAAAAATCAATCATATTCCTGTTGTTCACCGCGTTGTTCCTGGGTTGTGAAGACTTTCTTGACGTCAATGAATCCCTCGACAATGATGAAAGGACAACACCAAATTATATGCTGCCCGCCATTTTAGGCAATATGGCATACGCACATTATGCCCAGGGCGAAACAACCGCCTACATAACTCAATATGTCACCACTGAGTTTGGCACCAATGCCGTGAGAGACCGCTGGGATTACCGTGGGATTTTGCGTTTTGGGGCCTGGCGACGCCACTATTTCGACGTGGCCGGAAACGCAGTAAAGATGATAGAATTCGCCCATGACGAAGGTTCTCACAATTATGTTGGTGTGGGCAAGACCATGAAGGCATTTTCCTTCCTTACGGCGACCGATATGTTTGGTGATATGCCCATACTGGAAGCATTTACAGGAATCTATAACCCGAAATATGACTCGCAGGATGTCGTATATGCCGAGATTGAAAAATACCTCGATGAAGCAATCGAAGCACTCAGCAAGGCAAGCGAAACCGACCGGGCAATGACCTCCTCAGAAGATCATATATACCACGGCGACATTCAAAAGTGGATCGCATTCACCTATGCGATTAAAGCCAGACTTAAGCTGCATACGGCCAATTTTACTGATGGATATGCTGAGGTATTAGAGCTTGTTGACATGGCCCGCCCAAATTGGGCAGAACCATTTTATGCCTTCATCACTGATGCCGACAGCGACTGGCACAGGAATATGTGGGGGCCTTCACGCCCCAGCCCGCAGTGGGACTTTGCCGAGATCCGGAATATCCTGAATGCTTCAATACATACTAACTTCTTCATGCACG
>SKOK01000222.1 GCA_007120085.1 Bacteroidales bacterium
CACTGATTAGCCAGACGGGCGATTCAAAACACAAAGATAATAATTTCCGTTGGGGATTTCACGGATTAAATTATCCACAGATTACTAAAGAGACCAAGGAGAGCTTAAATCAGAAGCTTTATCGAATTAACAAATCAACAAATCAACAAATCAACAACTCAACAACTCAACAATTCAACGTTTCAACAATTGAACAATTGAACAATTCAACATTCTTTCACGGATTATGATTAATTTTGGGATAAATTGATGTGATTCCTGAAGTTTATTCAACTGGAGTTAACTGGGAAACGATTTCTAAAATGAGCACATTTTTACATCTTGAAAGCCGTATATTCGATCTGAGAGGGGGCGGTTCTTTTGACTCGGTGGCAATGGATGTGTTTCGTTTTCAGTATGATAATAATAATGTTTACAGGAAGTTTTGTGATGCACTGGGTCGGACGCCTGGGATTGTGACTGTTATTGAAGACATTCCTTTTTTGCCAATTGAGTTGTTTAAGAGCCATCGAATCGTTTCTTTTCCTGGCAGTGAAAAGTATGTATTTACCAGTTCGGGCACTACCGGCAGCATTCCGTCGCGGCATTTTGTGGGCGATCTGGTAATTTATGAACACAGTTTCATGGAAGGTTTCAGGATGTTTTACGGGGAGCCGGCCGATTACTGCATTCTTGCTTTGCTGCCGGCATACCTGGAACGCCAGGGTTCGTCGCTGGTATATATGGCAAACGTACTGATTGAAGCAAGTGGCCATCCGGATGGTGGTTTTTACCTGGATGAGCTGGAGGTGTTGTCGGAAACCCTAAAGCGGCTGATGGCAAAAGGACAGCAGGTGTTGCTGCTTGGCGTGAGCTTTGCGTTGCTGGAGTTTGCAGAGCGTTTTCCGATGGCTTTGCAAAATACGATCATTATGGAAACCGGCGGCATGAAGGGACGACGGCGGGAGATGGTGCGCGCGGAGTTGCACCAGATTTTATGCAGTGCCTTTCAGCAGGAAGTGATTCATTCTGAATATGGCATGACGGAGTTATTCTCGCAGGCCTATTCAAGAGGTGACGGCCTCTTTGCCGCGCCCCCGTGGATGCGCCTGCTGATCCGCGATAGCAACGACCCGCTCGATGTTATTGGTGAGGGGCGAACCGGCGGTATCAATATCATTGACCTTGCCAATCTGTATTCCTGCAGTTTTATTGCCACACAAGACCTGGGGAAGTTGCATCCCGGAGGATTCTTTGAGGTGCTCGGTCGCTTTGATCACAGTGATGTGAGAGGGTGTAATCTGATGGTGGAAGGGTAGGAGTTCGGAGTTAAGGGTTTGAGGTTCGGGGTTTGGGGTTGCACAGTGTGAAGTTCGTCAATTCGGGCTTGCGTAAACTTTTGGGTGCTTTGCTCTGTATATTACAAAAACAGTTGGGAAAGGAAGCTGGCGGCGGCCATCAGGATGAAGATGCCGCCGGTGATCGCAATGTTTTTGGCGAAGGCCATGCCGAAGTTTTTGCCACCGGCCAGGCCTGTCAGGGTAAAGATGAACACACTGATGGTGACCAGCAGGGCTGCCAGCCATACTTCCATGCCGGTGATTCCCAATGCAACGCCGGCAAGGAAGGCGTCCATTGCAGTGGCAATGGAAAGCACCACGATCACCCTGCCTGCATTGATATCGAAGACCTTAGTTTTGGGTTGCCGCTTGCGGGCTTCAATGATCATCTTGCTTCCAATGATCAAAAATATGATTATCGCTACCCACTGCTCAATGCCTTCAAACCATCTGCCAACCGCCTGTCCAAGCCAAAAGCCTGCAAACAGCATCACCAGGTGCGAAAATGCGAAGGCGATGGCCGTTTTTAAAGGGATGCCAGGTTTGACCTTCCCTGAGATGGCACTGTTGCTGATGGCAATGGCAAAGCAATCCATGGCCAGTCCGAGTGCAATGACAAATATGATCAGTGTTTCCAAGGTGATTGTGTTATGGCGTCGTTTTTGTGTTTCTATTTCGGTACACAGGTCAAGCCTTGTGTTTACAATTATTGATCAGCCCGCAGACATTTGCCCTCACCTCCGACCTCCCAAGGGAGTTCTCAGTTCTCAGTTCTCAGTTCCCAATTCCCAGTTCCTAGTTCCCAGTTCCCAGTTCCCAGTTCCCATTTCTCATTTCCCAGTTCCCATTTCCCAGCTTCGAACTATTAAGCATCGGCAATCGATAATCGATAATCGACAATCATTCTGCTGCTATTTAATCAACTTGCAATAACTCCAGGATGTTTTCAAGGCCTGCCCTGTCACCTTCATCAAAAGCGTTTAAGTCTTTGCTGTCCACATCCAGCACGCCAATGATTTCTCCTGAGCTATTCTTCAAAGGTACAACAATTTCGCTGTTCGACCGGCTGTCGCAGGCGATATGCCCGGGAAATTCGTGTACGTTTGGCACTACAATACTTTCTCCTTTGTTGATGGCTGCCCAGCAGACTCCCGTGTTTTTGGCCAGCAACTGGCAGGCAACGGGGCCCTGGTAAGGACCAGCGATCAGTTCACCGTCGTCAAGCAGGTAAAACCCTGTCCAGAAGTATTGTTTCATCTTATGATGTAAAAGGGCAGCCACCGTAGCCATCCTTGAAATGTCGTTTCCGGGCTTAGCCAGCAGCTCACGGAGCTGGTTGTGAATGCGTTTGTATCGATCAGATTTTGTGTTTTTCATTTTTTTATAGTTCGGTTTGACAGGTCAAGCCCTGTCATTACGTAATTTCATGATTTAGTATATTTTAGTATGGTCAAGCCCGGCTTATACCAAGGTTCTTCAAACTCCTCAACGCCCAACTCCCATAATCATGCTCCTGTGTGTCAAAACAATTCTGCGAATCCTTCGTGCTTCCAGCTTCCGTCTATAAATCATAGACAATTGACAATCGGCAATCAATAATCGGCAATTGACAATCGATATGTTTTTACAGCCTTTCCAGCCTTACCGTAAAGTGCCGCATGATGGGTGCTTCTTTCACGATGCGGAAACCCCGTGTGATCTTGTGCCGGTTTTCGTAGATGTTGCCGAGGCATGCAGCTACGTAGTCCATATGGTTGTTGGTATAAACCCTTCGGGGGATGGCCAGTCGCAGCAGCTCGAGCTCCGGGTAGCGGTTTTCGCGGGTCACCGGGTCGCGGTCGGCGAGCAGGGTGCCAATCTCAACGCCTCTCACGCCGCCTTCCAGGTAGAGCTCAACAGCCAGTGTCTGGGCCTGGTACTCTTCTTTGGGGATGTGCGACAAAAACTTTTTGGCGTCCACAAAGACTGCATGACCACCGGTGGGCAGCTGACAGGGCACCCCATATTCAGCCAGTTTCTGACCGAGGTAGGCCACCTGCCCGATGCGCGACTCCAGGTAATCAAAGTCCATGCCTTCGATAAGTCCTTGTGCCACAGCGGCAAGATCCCTGCCAGCAAGGCCGCCATAGGTGAGGTAGCCTTCATACAGGATGCAATACATGCTGATTTTTTCGAAAAGCGCTTTGTCGCGGCATGCTACGAAGCCACCAATGTTGGCAATGGCGTCTTTCTTGCTGCTCATCGTGGCACCATCTACGTGCGAATACATCTCAAGCACGATGTTTTCAATGCTGTGTGTGGCGTATTCCTTTTCACGCATCTTAATGAAATAGGCGTTTTCAGAAAAACGGGCAGCATCGAAGAACACCGGAATGCCGTATTTTTTGCACAAGGCTGACACTTCGCGGATGTTTTGCATCGAAACGGGTTGCCCGCCTGAAGTGTTGCAGGTTATCGTGATGATGCACAGCGGGATCTTTTCCCGGGGGTTTTCCTTGAACACCTTTTCGAGTTTGTCAGTGTTGATGTTTCCTTTAAAGGGATGAATCATCGTGGTATCGGCGGCTTCATCGATGGTGCAGTCAACTGCAGTGGCACGCCGGAACTCGATATGTCCTTTGGTGGTGTCGAAGTGCGCATTGCCGGGCACCAGGTCACCTTCCTTGATGAGTGCCGAGAAGAGCAGGTTTTCGGCGGCACGCCCCTGGTGCGTCGGCACAAAGTAAGGCATATCCAGCCGCGTATTGATGACATCCTTCAGTTTGAAGAAAGAGGCGGACCCGGCGTAGCTTTCGTCGCCCGTCATAATCTCAGCCCACTGGTTATGACTCATTGCACCTGTGCCGGAGTCGGTGAGCAGGTCAACAAAAACCTGTTCACTCCGTAATTGAAATAAACTGTAGCCGGCCTCCCTGATCCACTGCTCGCGCTCCTGGCGCTTGCTGCGCCTGATCGGCTCAACCACCTTGATTTTATAAGGTTCAGCAAATGGTAATTCCATAAGATAATATGATTTTTGATGATTGTAAACAGAAACAATAATGATAATACGGCCTATGCCAATGGCAGCAAGCCCCTGCAGGGAATGATCAAAAGGAGAAGGTATCGCGCCTTTTCAGGTTGCGGTAAATTTTTTTAGGACTTGTTTTATAGCGCATCGCAAAAAAAAGTTGCTGAGGATACAAATATACAAAAAGTGTTTTGATTCCTGGTGAGAAAAGTAAAAAATGAGTGCACGATGTTTTTTTTGTATTTTTGCTGTGATAACAATTCCGGATTGTTTTCAATAACTGCTTTTTGCTGACAGATAATTTACTGATGACACACATTGCGCGTTTGATATTGAGGTTGCTTGGCTGGAACATATATGTAAGGGCTCCGTTGGATATTCCCAAGGCAGTGATTATCATGGCACCGCATACGAGCAACTGGGATTTCATCCTGGGTCGTCTTGCATTTTTCTGTTACAGGATCAGCCCCAGGATTTTTATCAAGAAAGAAGCATTCACTCCACTGATAGGCAGGGTTTTGCGCTGGCTTGGCGGAATCCCTGTTGACAGGAGCCACAGCCAGAATACGGTGAAGGAGATCACCCGCTGTTTCAGTACGAATCAGAAGTTTTATTTGCTGATCACCCCGGAAGGCACCCGCCGCAAGGTCAATAAATGGAAGCGCGGTTTCTATTTCATCGCCCTGAATGCCAAGGTACCCATCTTTTTTGGCTTTCTGGATTACCGCAGAAAGGAAGGAGGCATTGGCGGTATGATTGAACCCACGGGTGATTTTGAGGCCGATTTCAAGATCATTGAAGACTTTTACCGTGACAAGCAAGCCCGGCATCCTGAAAAGTTCAATCTGACACCTGCAAAGAGATAGCCGTACTTTATTATGCCGTTCTCAATCGGCAACTGATATTCCCGTACCTGTATTAAGGAACAACCGCAAAAATATGCTGTAATGCATATGGTATTTGTCGTTATCGCCGAGATTGATGTTGGCGTAATTGCCGATGGCACCCAATAATAAGGCATAGTTTTCTCCCACATCCATTTTGAGGCCGCCGCCGGCATACACGCCAAAGCTGATGCCATCATCCCGAAAACCGTAGCGGGCATCGGTCAGGTTTAAGATGCTGTATCTGTTGCCTGCAATCTGCACTCTGTTTTCTTTTGCTCTTGTACTGATCATGTTGGCACCGGCCTCGAGATAAGGGTGTACCTGCTGTTCGGTGAGCGGAAAAGTGCGCTGAAGACCGATTCGGATATCGGAGCGTTCTTCGGTGCCCATGATGTTGAACCTTTCGATATCGTGCCCGATAAAACCCGGGTCGCCCCGCAGGATTCTAAGCAGGAACTGGTCCTGCAGCCGCAGCCGCGTAAAGTTGAATTCGGCTTGCAGGCTGTATCTCTCATTAAAGTGGAGTGTGCCGAACACACCCACTACCATGGCCGGTGAATAGCCCATGTTTTGTGGCAGATACTCGTGGGGCTCGCCCGGAAATTCAAAGTCATATCCCAATGCTTCCCTGATGCGGTTGTAGGTATGCTGACGCATCAGTGTTTCGGCCAGGTTGTTTCGGCCGCTGCCATTGTAGTAATTTCCTGTTTCGTCGCTTGCTTTGTATCCACCAAGGTTGAGACCGTAGGAAAACTGAAGTCCCCGTGGTTCAAAATCGCTTGCCAGGCTTGGTTGTTCAACGCATAAAATGAATAGCAGCGCAGCCAGCAGATGCAGCGGTTGGCGAAACACGAGAGGAGATTTGTTTGTTCTGTTCGGCCTCATCTTAACTTATTGTCGTTAAAGTAACTATCCAGGAGTTGCCTGGCCGCTTGGTAGGGTGTGATCTTTTGTTTTGCCAGTTTATCTTCTGCTTCTTTGATCATCTTTTCGATGATGGTGTCGCTGTAAAAACGTTCTTTGAGGGTTTCGGTGATGGTGTTATGCATGCGGTGTTTTTCCTGGCTCATCCGCCGTGATTGAAAAGTGCCCTTTGCCTGCATCTTGGTTTTAAATTCCAGGATCATCTCCCATATTTCGGGGATGCCTGTTTTCTGGATGGCGGAGCAGGTGAGCACTTGTGGTTTCCAACCGCTGGCGGCGGGCGGAAACAGGTGAAGGGCGTTTTCGTATTGAATGCGGGCGGCACCGGCTTTGTTGAGGTTGTCGCCATCGGCTTTGTTGATGGCCATCCCGTCGCACATCTCGATGATGCCCCTTTTGATGCCTTGCAGCTCATCGCCGGCGCCGGCCAGCATCAGCAACAGGAAGAAGTCAACCATAGAGTGCACGGCTGTTTCCGACTGTCCTACGCCAACGGTCTCAACCAGCACGATGTCGAACCCGGCGGCTTCGCATAGAATGATGGTTTCGCGGGTTTTACGG
This sequence comes from Bacteroidales bacterium, assembly GCA_007120085.1. GTDB lineage: Bacteria > Bacteroidota > Bacteroidia > Bacteroidales > UBA7960 > PUPG01. The sequence continues at coordinate 6,702 of SKOK01000222.1, forward strand.
GCTACGCCACCCAGCGAGCCTGCCGAGGGCGACGGCCTGATGAAGGCATTCTCGTCAACGGAAAGGGTTTCCATCCTGGTCTTGTCGCCAAGGATGCTTCCCCGCGAGATGCCGCTGCTGGGATCAATGGCCAGCACGGCAATGCGATGATCTTGTTCGATGAGGTGCTTCCCAAATGCTTCTATGAAGGTGCTTTTGCCTACCCCTGGAACACCCGTGATGCCGATGCGCAGGGAGTTGCCTGAATAGGGAATGCAGTATTCTATGATGCGCTGCGCCAATTCATAATGGCTCTTTAAAGAGCTTTCTATCAAGGTTATTGCCCGGCTTAACAGCACCCTGTCACCGTCGAGAATGCCCCTCACATATGTCTCAGCACTCAGCTCAGGCTTGCGACGCAGGCGAAAATTGCCAGCCGCCTGCTCATTGAGCGAGGACGGCTGCGGGATGCCCTTGTTGACCTTTAATGCCGATGGTGTGCGCGGTGCCTGTTGCCCGGGTTGATTTTTCATATTAAGCTACCTGTTGCGAATATGCAAAGGTAATTCTAAGCAAGATGATTTGCAAGTTTGGGATTAGATGAAAAGTGTAGTAAACTCGAAATTCTTGCCATCAAACAGGCCCTTGTCGCTGAGCTTGAGCTCCGGGATCACCAGCAGGGCCATGAACGAAAGTGTCATGAATGGCGATTGCAGGCTGCTGCCGAGCTGTGCGCGTGCTTTTTGCCGGAGCGCTTCAAACTTCGCTGCGACCTCAAAGCCGTCGGCATTTGTCATCAGGCCGGCAACGGGCAGCGGGAAAATATCTTCATCACTGCCATCGCACAGGGCATAACCGCCCTGGTGCTTTACCAGGAGGTTGACCACCCCGGCCAGGTCAGCATCATTGGTGCCGATGGCAATGATGTTGTGGCTGTCGTGGGCTACTGTGCTCGCAATGGCGCCACGCTTCAAACCGAAGTTTTTTACAAAGGCAATGACCGGTGGAGCCTCTTTGTAGCGGTTGATAACGACGATCTTGAGCAGGTCGTTGTCGATATCAGAAACGGCGAAGCCATTCTCTATCCTGGCCTTTGCCTTGCCAGAAAGGGTGATCAGCTGTCCGTCGATAGCTTCAATCACGCGTATTTCGCTCCCGGTGGCAGGCAGGCTAAAGTCGGTTGGAGATACCGGCCTGCAGTGGAAACGGTTGGGTGTTTCTTCTTGTACCGGCGCGATCAGGCTTTGCCCGTTTTCAGCAACTTTGATCCCCTTGACGAACGTTTGTAACACATTGAAATCTGCCAGGTTGTCAATCACTATGAGGTCGGCTGAATCGCCTTCCTGGAGGAGCCCGTTTTCCAGTCCATAATGCCTTTTTGGGTTGAGTGTGGCTGCGCGAAGCACATCAAACAAGTCGTGTCCTTTGACCAGCGCCCTCTTTACAAGCAGGTTGATGTGGCCGTGGATGAGTTCGGTGGGGTTGGAATCGTCGGTGCAAAACATTACAGATCCGGGATCGGTGTGGAGCAGTTCAATCAATGTGTTGAAGTTTTGGGCCGGGGTGCATTCGCGGATCAGGATCTTCATTCCCAGCGAAAGCTTCTCACGGGCTTCTTCGATGGTGGTGCATTCGTGGTCGGTGCTGATGCCCTTGCTCACATATTTGCGCAGCGGCTCACCACCCAGGCCGGGTGCATGACCATCAACCACCTTTCCGGCTGCCCCGGCATATTCGAGCTTTTTTTGTACCTCCTTGTCGTCATAGATCACCCCGGGGTAGTTCATCATCTCTGACAGGTACTTCACTTCATCCATTTCGAGCAGTTCCCGAATGTCGTTTGCGGTAATGGCTGCGCCCGTTGATTCGAAGCTGGTGGCCGGCACGCAGGAGGGCGCACCGAAGTTGAAGTGGAAGGGAACACGCTTCCCGCTGTTGATCATAAAATGTACGCCCTGCATCCCCAGCACATTTGCAACTTCGTGGGGATCAGATACCGTGCCCACCGTGCCGTGTATTGTGGCAAGCCTTGCAAATGCTGACGGAACGAGCATCGAGCTTTCAATGTGGACGTGTGCATCGATGAGGCCGGGGAGGATGTAGGGGCCGGCAGGTAA